>JAHFUF010000398.1 GCA_023265235.1 Blastocatellia bacterium | reverse complement strand
TAGCAATACCACATTGATAACAAAACCCTTGATTAGGTTCACATTTATTTCTACACTGATGGTTTGGACAACGGTTCATAAGTAAAATTAGCTAGTCAAATTATTAAAACATAATTTAGCGAAAAAGTGTTGTATTTGCTAGTAGTTAAAGCAAGAAACATTTAACAGTAGCCTAGCGTTAGGTTTTGCTATTTTAACACTTCTGCCAATTTAATAAATAACGCGTCAACTTAATTTTTGCCCTATTTCGAGGTAACAATGAAAAAATTCTTTTACCTATTAACAATAGTTATAGTTTTGCAATTTTTACCCAACGCTTTGTTTGCTCAAGAACAAGTCCAACAAGCCCGTGAGCTTTTTAAACTTGCCTTAAAACAATATCAAGAAAAAAACTATCCTGCCTATCTAGAAAACCTAGAAAAAGCCATTAAGCTTCGCCCTAACCATCCAGAATTAACCTACAATTATGCAGGCGCGCTAGCCCTAGTAGGAAATAAAAAAGCTGCCTTAGCAGAACTTAATAAATTCGCAGATTTTGGTGTAATCGCTAACCCTTCGGCAGATGATGATTTTGCTTCAATAAAAGAAACCCCTGAGTTTGGGGCTATATTAAAGAAAATTGAAAGAAATCGTCTTCCTATTGGCCAATCAGAGGTAGTAGCTAAACTCTCAGAAAAAGACTTAATCACTGAAGGGCTTGCTTATGACCCACAAGAAAAAACATTTTATGTTGGTAGTGTACGAAAAAGAAAAATTATCAGCATTAAAGATGGTAAAGCTAGTGATTTTACCAGTAGTCAACAAGATGGCCTTTGGGGTGCATTTGGAATGCAAATAGATGTTAAAAGACGTTTTCTTTGGGTAGCAAGTTCATCAATATCAGAAATTGTCGATTTTCAAAAAGAGGAAGACAGTAAAGCTGCTGTTTTTCAATATGACTTAAAAACCAAAAAACTAGTAAAAAAATATTCTCTTTCCAACGATAGCCAAAAACATGTTTTTGGTGACTTAACGCTTAATTCAAAAGGAGAGGTCTTTATTACTGATAGTGTATCTCCTAGTATTTACCGTATCTCTCCTGATAAAAATACAATAGAAAATTTTGTCACTGGCCCTTTTGCTTCCTTACAAGGAATAGCTTTTTCTAGTGATGAAAGGTTTTGTTTTGTCTCAGATTACTCGCTAGGGGTTTTTAAGATTGATATAGAAACCAAAGGTATTACCAAATTAAATATCCCGCCTAACGCTACTTTACTTGGAGTTGATGGGATTTATTTCTATCAAGATAGTTTAATCGCTGTACAGAATGGAGTTAATCCTCATCGAGTAGTTAGGCTTGCTCTAAACAAAGGTTTTGATCAAATAGAAGGCTTAACTGTGCTTACAGCTAGTAAAGAATCCTTGCCTGATCCTACTCTAGGAACAATAGTTGGCAACGATTTCTATTTTCATGCCAATGCACAATGGAATAATTTTGACCGTGAAGGCAAAATATTACCTTTAGATAAGTTTACTGAACCAACCTTGGTTAAAATAAGCTTAAATTAGTGCCCAGCCCTAAAGGACTGGGCTGTTTAATTTTTAAAATTCCGAAAGCCCTGAATGCTACGCTAAGAATTATTTATTTTCAATAGCTTACAAAACAAATTCTAGGTGTATAAATTACAACTGCTAGGCAGATTGCCTAGCTTTTATAATTTTAATGATAAATCCTTAAAATTAGTAAAAATGAAAGAGAAAAAACCCCCTAACTAGTGTATACTGTGGTTCCTTTATTTCTATTTTTCTACTTTAATGCCTTTCTTTCACAAGCAATAAAAATACTTAAAACTCTTTCAAATAAAGGTGGAGAGACTTATGCAGTGGTTTAACAACTTAAAAATTTCGTCAAAACTTATTCTTGGTTTTGGAACACTTGCAGTAATAATGATAATACTAGGAGTGGTTTCCATTACTCAACTAGCTGTAGTAAACGACAAATCATCAGAAATTGCAGATAACTGGTTACCTTCTGTAACATACGCTAGTGATATGAACACTAATACATCTGATTTTCGTATTGCTGAACTGCAACATATTTCATCTTTAAACACCGATGAGATGGCAAATTATGAAAAAAATATGACTGAAACAATGAACAATTTTAACAAAAATACTTCAGCCTATGAACCTCTTCCTAAAGATGATAATGAAAAAAATTTATATAAGGATTTCCAAGAAAAATGGAAAGCCTACTTAGTTGAACACGACAAGCTAATAGAACTCTCTAGACAAAACAAAAACGATGAAGCTAAAGCATTACTTAGAGGAAAATCCCAGCAATTATTTGATCAGGCTAGTGCTAAACTAACGGATATAATAGCTTTAAATAAAGCAGGTGGTGAAAAGGCTAGCAAAGAAGGCGACGTTATTTATGCCAATATTCGGTTACTAATTTTGGGGGTATTAATTGCTTCTGTAATATTTGCAATGTTTATTGCCTACTTTATTTCTGGTGTCATTTCGCGACCAATTAATGAGGCCGTAGAGACAGCAGAAAGGTTGTCTCAAGGCGAACTCCCTACAGAAATGAAGATTAATTCTAAGGATGAAGTAGGTCGTTTAGTTGAAGCAATGAATAAAATGACTGGTTATTTAAGAGACATGGCAAGCACTGCTAGTACTATTACAGAAGGAAACCTTTCTAAACATGTTGAGCCAAAATCCTCTAGAGATGTTTTTGGAAACGCTTTTAAGAGAATGTTAGAAAGTTTACGCTCGACTGCTGATATAGCAGAAAAAATTGCTGGCGGTGACTTAAATGTCAATGTCCGCCCTCAATCTAGCTCTGATGCTTTTGGTAATGCTTTTAAGGGAATGGTTGATAACCTGCGTGTAATGGCTGCTGTAGCTGATTCAATTGCTAAAGGTAATTTGACAATACAGGTAAATCCACAATCTTCAGCAGATGTTTTTGGTAACACATTTAAGGCTATGCTTGAGAGTTTGCGCACTATTATCAGAGAGTTAAGAGAAAATGCTCAAACCCTTAGTAGTTCCGCAGAAGAATTAGTGGCTGTATCAACAAACCAAAGTGCAGTAATTACTGAACAAGCAAGCTCGATTCAAGAAATTTCCACAACTTTAGACGAGATTAGAGCTACAGTTGAACAAGCCAGTGATAGAGCAAAATCTGTTGCTCAAGTGTCAGAACAATCCCTAGAAATTTCTAAAGCTGGTCAACAAGAATTAGAACAAGTAGTTGGAGCAATGAGTAAGATTAAAGACCAAGTAGAAATGATTGCAGAAAACATTCTTGACTTAAGCGAAAAAACAATCCAAATTGGTGAAATTACTTCATCTGTAAATGATATTGCTGAGCAATCAAACCTACTAGCAGTAAACGCTGCAATAGAAGCCACTAAAGCTGGTGAAGCGGGTAAAGGCTTTGGCGTAGTAGCAGTAGAAGTTAAAAACCTTGCTGCTCGCTCCAAAAAAGCTACAACTCAAGTTCGTTCAATCCTAGCAGAAATCCAAAAAGCTGCTAATTCAACCGTTATGGTCACAGAAGAAGGAAGCAAGAAAGTAGACAATGGAGTTGACCAAGTTTACCGTATTGGCAGTAATATCAAGAACTTACACGAAGTTATTGTTGAGTCTGCCAACGCAGCTAAACAAATCGCTTATGCTTCAAACCAACAAGTAACGGGTATTGAACAAATTACTGTAGCAATGAAGCAAATTAATCAAGGTACTAATGAATCTGTGGCTAGTGCTAGACAGCAAAAAGCTACTGCACAAAACCTAAGTGAATTAGCAAGTAATTTAACCAGCATTGTACAAAGGTATCAGTTATAAAAACTATTTGTCTATAGGAGATAAAAAACTATGAAATGCCCTAAATGTAATGATACAAACCTAATGAATGTACTAGGACAACTAGATTTTTGCCCAGGATGTCAAGGAACTTGGTTTGATAAAGACGAGACTGCTAAGTATTTTAGTTTTGAACAAGATATTCCTAACCTAGAAGTCGCTTTAGCAACTGCACAAAAAAAAGATTTTTTCTGTCCTCGTTGTAATAATGAATTAGAAGAAATTCAATATGATGGTAGTAGCGACTTGCTTTTAGATCGTTGTAATGGATGTGAAGGACTTTGGTTTGATTCAGAAGAAGTGGATAAGCTTATGAAATTAGCTAATAACCAAGAAAGTGCTATGTCGCGCATGGCTCGGTTAAGACAAAAACTAAACGAAGAGTAATTACCGTAGGGGCAAACTGTTTGCCCCTACATCTGGATATTTTACATTTTACCCATTTTGCTTTTTTGTTCATTACAAGTTTTATCTATCTTTTTTCTACTTATTTTTTTAGTGTTTCCGAATTATTTTTTAACTTACTTATTGTAAAACCTAACAACAATAGACCTGATATGCCTATTACTCCAAGTAATGCGGCAGTTTCTCTTAAGTTGGCTTTAGATTGTATGAAAGCAACATCTAAAGGACGAACAACTTCTAAAATTCCCCTTACATCTCCTACTTTCCAATCGGTTTTTGGGCTAGATGGATGAGTATTATGACACTTAATACAAGCAAATCTCATCACATCTGCTCTAGCATAGCGTAGTGACTCTCGTCCCTGAAATGTTCCTATACGATAATAAGCTTTAGTAGGGTTTTGTTTTAGGTATTGCAGAGCTTCTCGTTCAAAATCATCTTTTGGGCCTCCCTCAGCCTTTCTCCAGGGAAAAGGAAACTCACTGTAAAGACGTGTTGAACTTCCATCACCACGCTCACCAACACGCTTACCTAGCAGCATACTAAATGTCGCAGGAAGAGGAATAGCCCCTTCTTTTGTTAAATAATCATGTGTGACTTCAACCCCACGAGCTTGTGAGCGAACAACAACTTCAGATGTGTAGCTACTGCGAACTTCTTGTAACATATCGCAATAAAGAGATGTACCTTGCAGAGCCATTGTTTCGATAAGAGTGGACTGTAACCTAGATATATACCAAAATATACCTACTAGTCCCACTACAATTGATATCACTAATAACAACAGGGTTCGGTTCTTAAATATATTCATCTTAGCCTCCTCTGGTCGTGTTATAAAAAAACTAGTAACATTATATAAGTTATTGTTTTCAAATCACTTAATTAGTTTCATCAATCCTTTTGGAACACAATTATCCTATTTTTAGTTGGCTTCAGTTGAATAAATAATTAACAACAAATAATAATATAAAAAACTGTAAGGTAGTGTCTTATGGCGGTATGCTAGCATTTTTTTTAGACAAATAAAAAGAATATTATTATGGCTCCGTTCTGTTTAATTGTCTATAATCCAGCAACTCTTGTCAATAAAGATGTTAGAGGTACATAGTAACGATATATTTTTTTTTATTTACGCGACTCTACTCTAAACTTATTACTGATAGGCCAATTCCATTTACTATTAATTCTAACGCCCAGAGATAAATCACTGGGCTATTATCAAATG
>JAHFUF010000397.1 GCA_023265235.1 Blastocatellia bacterium | reverse complement strand
CGTCCAATTCTTTACAACCAGCAATAATTTTAGGAGAAACAGATTCTTTACAAGTAAGAGTGGATATTGATGAGGTTAATGCAGCAAGAGTTACTACTGGTAGTCAAGCAATTGCCCATCTAAAAGGTGACGCAAGTAAAAAAATCCTACTTGATTTTGTTCGTATAGATCCTTATATTTTGCCTAAAAAAAGTCTTACAGGTGATAACACAGAGCGTGTAGATGTACGTGTTTTACAAGTAATTTATAAATTTCAACCACCAGAATTTTCTGTTTATGTAGGCCAACAAGTTGATGTATTTATTGATGCTGCTCCTACTGTTGCAAACAAATAAGGGTAGCCCTATGTAACTACCCTTTTGATTTCTCAGTTTAACCAATAGATAAATTTATTAAAAATTAGTAAATTTTTCAAAATTTTTGACTTAATTTCTATCTTTTTCGTTGCTTCTAAATTATTTAACAGTTACACTCAACAACATACACCATATCATTCTACTAAAAATTAATGACCATTTGGTTTTCCCTTTTCAAGATTGCAAAAACTAGGTATTTGGTGTTTGACTCCTCCAAGCTAAATTAAGGTAAAATTTCTAAATTTCTAAATTAAATTTTGAAACCTTTTGTTTTAGCTCTAGCTGGAAAAAAACTGCTAACAGAAGTAACACTAATTAACATTTTTGGTTATAATTCACTTTTCCCATAAAAGCTAAATTTTTAACCTAACTACGTCAATATAAAGTGCTTAAGCCCCTACTACCTAACTACATATTTTTTAACCTTCCCAGAACTGTGCTAAGGAGAAAGCTCTATGAAGTATCGTCAAAAAGGCTATCAGGAAGAAATCACTGAAAGTAAGGAGCCGCCCAAAGAATCTCGCGCTAAGCAAGATGTTGGCTATGGTTCAAGACCCTCACCACGTATTGAAACTAGATATACAGAACTAACTAGATGTTCTAATTGCTCCACTATTATAGAAGCCATAGGAAATATTGCTTTTAATGAACAGTGCAAAAAATGTGGTACAGACTTACATTCTTGTAAAAACTGTCGTTATTTTGATCCAGGCTCACGCTTTGAGTGTCAAAAACCTATTGAAATGCGAGTAGCAAAGAAGTTTGACGGTAATATGTGCCTACAATTTACTATGAAAGTATCTGTAGAAAAACAACAGGCTCAAGACTCAAAGAAAATTACTAAGGAACAAGTAGCCAGCCCAGGAAAAGTAGCTTTTGATGCTTTATTTAAAAAATAGTTACCCTTAAGCTTTTACTACGCCTCGCCCTAGCAACATTCCTAGGCAGCAAAAGAAAAATAGGTTTAGATCATAATAATATCCGCTTGTTAGAGTAAGCCCAACACCTGCATAAGCAATTACTAGTAATATCACTGTCACACCGCTTGTGTGTCCAAAGTGTTTTGCGGTTTTCCAAGCAGTATAAATTAATGCTAAATGTGCAACTAAGTAAAGAATAAGCCCAATTATTCCTAGTTCTGCTAAGACAGATAAAAAATTACTATGAGGAGTACTTTGTGTTAGCTCACCTAGTTTTTCCTTTTCTGGTTGTTCTTTAATTGCCCATCGTTGGTTAAAATAATTTTCATAATTACCTAACCCCACACCCATAGGGTTACTTTGTGCAACTTCTAAAGCCCTCTTATAGGTCATAATTCGACTAGAAAGGTTTGCTGTATCAGCAATTCTTTGTTGATAAAACTTGGTGTCACTTAAAACTAACCATATTGGAGTGCCTGCTACTAGCAGTAAAGCTACTATAATAAATGGCTTTATTAACGACCGCCAACCAGAGATTAAACATTGTCCTAATACTACACAAACAACCATTGCCAGCATTACAGCACGAAACTGAGGAATCAAAGCAGATAAAAAAGCACTTGCCACAGCCCCACGCCAAAGTATTTTATATCTTCCTTCCATAACAATGTTGGCGACTTTAGGCCAGTAGACCAGAGTTAATCCTAGTATTAAAGAAATCAGCGCGTAAGAATGAGCAGCCAAAAATGGGCCATTAGGACGAATTCTACCATCAAAAAATAATTCTCCCCCTGGATAAGCTAATAAATCTATTCCTGTTTTTAGTTCATATAACCCAACAGGTAAAATCAAGTAGGCGAGCATGATTAATCCAACAAGAATTTTGTCACTAATATTTTTTATATCTAAAGAGTGGCGAACAATCACAAACAGAATTAATGGCAAAATAAAACCATCTACTGCTGTTCTTAATGTCGAAAGTGAAAAACTACTTTGCATTAAACAATTTGCTAAGGCATATAAAGCAAAAAGCATCCAGCTAAGTTCAAAACACCCTAAGTTTAACTTTATTTTCTCATTTTTTATTAATCGCGCAATAACCCCAAAACTAAGTAACATTACAACAATGCGTGCGCAAGTAATTACTGCTTGTTGCTCAGGGTAACGAATTAAGTAGTCTGCAAGGGGAAAACACGCAAGCCAGTAACAAAATAAACTTTCTGGACACATTGACCAAAAACTAATGGCTAAACAAGCGCAAATAACCCAAGCAAGCTCACTACTGCCTTTATTGACTAGGAGGCTTGCGACAAGGCTTAATACTAGTCCAAATATTACTACTAGAACTTGGCTAATATTTTTTTTAGGGTTATTAATATTTGTTAAAAACATCTTTTGCATTCCAAGCTTGCCAGAAAAGTTTAGGTAATTCTATACTTTGCCTATTCTATTTGCCTATTCTGACAGAAAGTTTTGCTATGTTATTAGAGAACAACTTTATTATTATCTTTCTTCCTTCAATAAAAATATTGCAATTTTATTTGCTCCCAATAGGAGCAATTCTAGGCATAAGACTAGGTATTTTACTGAGCAGGGCTAAGTTTGCACAAAAATGGCCTTGGTCAACTTTTTGGCTAATGATTCTAGTAGATGTGGTTTTGTCAAAACTTATATACGTTTTCCTAGGTGATATTTGGGCACGTATTAGTTTTTCCTTCTTAATGGGCTATTTTGCTTTTAGCCTTAAATTACTCCGTTAACTAGATTAAGCAGAAACAATAGCGTCTATTATTCTTTCTGCTGCATAACCGTCCCAAAATTCTAGCCTTCTAGGCTCTCCAATTGGTTGATTTAAGATAGAAAGTGCCTCTTGCTCTATTTTTTTACGCGTAGTACCTAAGAGTCTGTTTGTTCCTTGTTTAATTGTGATTGGTCGCTCAGTATTTTCTCGTAGAGTCAAACAAGGAATGCCTAAAACCGTAGTCTCTTCCTGAACGCCTCCAGAGTCAGTTAAAACCAGACGACTATTGCTATAGAGTTGGAGAAAATCTAGGTAGCCTAATGGATCTATTAACTTAACATTATAGCTAGCCATTTTTTTATCTAATTTAAATTGTTTGATTCTCTCACGACTTCTAGGGTGTATAGGAAAAATTATTGGGAGCCTTTCTGATATTACTCCTAAAGCCTCTAAAATACCTTGAAAAACTTTTTTGTCATCTACATTAGATGGGCGATGCAGGGTAACAACACCATAGTTAAATGGTGTAACAGCTAGAGTATTTAATATTTTCGAGTGCCTAGCCCTAGGTAAATACTTATATAATGTATCTATCATTACATTGCCAACAAACTTAATCTTTTCCGGTGAAATGCCTTCTCGTAAAAGGTTTGTGTCTGCATCACGACTAGGGGTTAGTAGTAGATCAACTAGCACATCTGTAACCAACCGGTTAATCTCTTCTGGCATATTACGATCAAAACTACGTAGTCCTGCTTCTACATGAGCAACCTTAATACCTAATTTGCTGCAAACTAGAGTACAAGCCATTGTAGAGTTGACATCACCAACTACTATTAGCCAGTCTGGACGATGGTTTAGAACAACTGGCTCAAAAGCAAGCATTATTTTGGCTGTCTGCTCAGCATGCGACCCTGAACCAACAGCTAAATTAACATCAGGTCGAGGAATTTCTAAATCGGCAAAAAAAGCATCTGACATTAGTTCATCATAATGCTGTCCTGTATGTACTAGGACGGCTTCAAGCTTGTCTGAACGACGGGCAATTTCACTCATTATTGGAGCCATTTTCATAAAATTAGGCCGTGCTCCAACAATACACATTATTTTCAATTTATTTTCAGCCATAAATTTTAGTTTCTCCTAGTTGCCTCTTTTACAATTGGCCAGCCAAATTCTAAGGCTAAAGCGACAAGTATTCCTATTGCTAGAGCTGTAGCGCTTACCATTAAGCTCAATTTATAAATATTAGTACTTGGTATTTGTTTAGCTGGTTCGACTTCTTCAGCAAGTGAAGTTCTAAAGGTTTTCAAAGGTGATTGGTTGTTAATTTGTGTTTCACCAAGTTCTTGCGTTAATAGTTGTAATTCTAAATGCTTTCCATAAAGCTCTGCTGGTGCAATATTAGCCACAGAGGGTTTTAACTGCTCTAACTTAGCCTGTAATTCTTTTTCTCGTTTTTGATAAGCCTCATAAGCCTTATCAAAAATCAGGTTACTTTCAGCAATTACCTCTTCAGCAGTAGCTTTTACTAGCTCTTGGGCTAGTTCTGGGCTAGCTGCACGACCTGTTAAACGTACTAGGTAAACATAGCGTGCTCGTCCTTTACCGGCTTCCAGTTTTTCGGCTGCAACTGCTTGTGACAAAACATCTATATTTCTTTTTTTACTTAGCCTCTCATTTAACCTAAGTAAAAATGCTGGTTTAGTTATTAGCTCTGCAATTACATTAGGATCACCTACGGGATTGTCCCAAACTTTTCCTACTCTAATATGTGCTATTACTATATAACTAGGCTTTTCTCGTGAATTTAGAGCAACACTTACTACTACTGAAAGCAAAAGTAACCCTACAATTAACCATTTATGTTTCCATATAGCGCGAATATATGGAGCAAGGTCAATTAGAGTTTCTTGATTATTATTGGACTGCATTTTATAGAACTACCTTAAAAAGTTTAGTTGAAAAGCTTAGCGGGTAGGATTTATTTTGGCAAGTTGTTAAAGGAAACAGCAGCAATTCCCAGCCACCAAAACCATGGTATAGCAAAAAAGATAGGGAACTAAAAAAGGCAAAATAAAGAAAATCAGTAAATTCTAAAATTTGGTGTAAAATAAAGGCCAAAATATTGAGCAAATAAAAAATCATAGAGAGATTATGTTGACCATGACCATAGTTATGAGTTAACTCATAACCACCATTCTTTTGAAAATTGAAACATTCATTTTCAATTTTCCATCTAGCTCTACTTTTTTACTAGCTAGTAGCCTGTTAGCAGACGCTGCATGGAATTCTCTTATTCGTAATTAATCCTAGTCTTAAACTTATAAAGGAGTTAGAAATGGCTAAAACTGGTCTTTCGCTCAATTTAAAATGAGTTAGGGGAAAGAAAAAGGGATTTCAGAAATGAGAACGTGATAAATGGAAACAGGAAGACCTAAAAGAGAAATAATTTGAGATTGAAGAGC
>JAHFUF010000396.1 GCA_023265235.1 Blastocatellia bacterium | reverse complement strand
TGATCAAGCGGGAGTAATTAGTAATCCAACAGAAGGTATTGATACTGCGCAGCGGAAGGACCTTACTAGTATTACAACCAGTCAGTATTTAACTTTTGCACTTAATGGTACTGGTATAGGGTGGGTTTCGCCTACTGGCTACACAAAACTCGGCCTGCGTGAAGGGCATGATGCAATTAACAGTGCGCCAACTAATACCAGTTATATATATTATCGATCTGGAGATTACCCAGACACGGACTATAATCCATATATCGAAGTTACTTATACAAGCCCATCAAGCGGTACAGTATTCCAAGATCAAAATTATACTTATGATGCAAACGGAAATGTTACTAGGATAGTAGATGCGTCCCCAACAAATTCATCGAAGACAGTAGACTACGTCTATGATGACTTAAACAGGATGACTTCGGCTACTGCTACTAATGTTGCTTCTGGTCAATCCACATATACCAAAACCTACACTTACAACGCGATTGGCAATATCACAGCAGGAGACCCTGGAAATTATACTTACGCAGGCGACCAGGGCATAAGCTACGCTAATCCACACGCTGTAACTTCAACTTCTACCGGATCAAAATCCTACACCTATGACAATAACGGCAACCTACTCACAGTTACGAGTGGTTTGAGCAACACGTGGGATTATAATAATAGGCTCACTCAGGCAGTGTTCGGTGGGGTTACTTCAACTTATGCGTATGATCATGATGGCCAGAGAATGAAGCTTGCGAATGGCACAACTACTACATACTACCCAACCAAGTTTTATAATATTGAAGGCTCAAATAGAATTAAACATATATATGCCGGCAATCGCGTAGTAGCCACCGTGACTGGTACTGGAGGATCAGCGGCTGTATACAACGTTCACACAGACCACCTAACTGGTGCAAACATTGTGACGAATAGTACCCCAACTCAGCAAGAATTAGTAGACTACTTCCCTTACGGTACAATCCGACTTGATCAAAAGGCGGGCTCATTCGATGAACAGCGCAAATTTGCGGGGTCCGAATACGACGCCGATACTACTTTGAACTATCTAGGGGCTAGATATTACAAGAGTGATGGCGGACAGTTTATTAGCCAAGACCCAGTTTATTTGCAGATTGGGTTTGATCTTGAGGATCCTCAAAGCCTAAATTCCTATGCGCATGCTCGTAATAACCCTCTGCGGTTTAACGATCCTGATGGTCGATGGTTTAAAGATGTCATCACAGGCAAGCAGTCTTGGAGCGACTTTACAGTTGAAGTTGGCGATGCTGCAAATTATTTGTATAACAATAGTGCTACATGGCAAACTGCGATGGACCGTCCATACGCTACTGGGGCAGTTGTAGGAGTAGCGGGTGGTCTTGCTGCCGCAGGAACCGTCGCTGCAGCCCCGGTAGTAGCTCCGTATGTTCAATCTGCAGCATCGACGGCAGGAAAGGCCTTGTTTAATCCTCAAGCTATAGCAAGAGGTACTATAAACGCAGGTTTGAACGTCGCAAGCCAAGCAATTGATGATAAAGTCTCTGGTAGTCATTCATCTCTTGGAGATTATGCAAAAGTAGCGGGTATAAGTTATTTAGGTGGCGCATTAACCCCGTCTAAGGCCCCAGTCAAAGTAGCCGCAACTAGTGCTGGATTAACTAATGCTGCGAGTCAATTTGCAACTGATCGTCGTGTCGACCCGGTAAAAGTTGGCGGTGCAGTATTAGGCGGGAGCTTTAATTCATGGGTTGGAAACTACTTAGGCAAGGCTCCTAATATGAGTAACTACATCGCCCAGCAATACGGGTTAGGTAGGATTGGGTGGACAGTAGAAACCCCAATCGGTGTGATGTATTCTGGTTACAAAGCAAATAATAAGAAATAATCTATATGAAACTAGATAGTACTTATTATTCTGCTCTCGCAGATAAAATATTTAGGGTTGATAAAAGGATAGTTATACAGAGCACTATCCCATGGGCGGCTGTAATGTCTATTGCTCTTCTATTGCTTACGGATAACTTTAGAATAATGAATACACTAAAAGATCAATCATTCTGGCTGTTTATTTTGGTCTTATGGGTGATTAAATTTCTTCTAGATTTTTGGATTATTAACTTTAACCGCATTGAGTTTAGAGGCTCAATAATAACAAGTTACTTTAATGGCAAGGATTCAGGGCAAATTTTAGATTTTGTGTCAGTTAAACAAAAAAAGACACTATATACAAATTACCTTGGATTTGAATATAAAGAACCTAAGGGTAATGAAGCTCGTTATCTGTTGCCATATGGTTACTATGATCCAAAAACTCTGGAAGCCATTATGCAGCAAATCTTAAAGATAAACCCACATATCAAGCTTGATGACGATCTCTCTAAAAAAATAAGTGTCGGGACATACAGGGATAAGATTCTGGAGTGAAAATTTGCGAGTGAACAAAAAAAGCCGTATATTAATATGAATTAGAAACAATTTATGAATGATAGCACAACGAAATCATTTAAAGTCAGCGGAGGTACATTTAAACTTAGCCCCGAAGAAATTAGTAACCAAATAACTAATTATTATACCTTATCCATTTGGAAGTCTTACAGAAAACAAGCTGCGATGATTATTTTCCTGTCAGTCTTGTTTACCATCATTATTGTTTTCATGTTCAAAACTCCTATAACATTATTATTAATCAGCATACTGTTACTTTATGTTGTTTTAGGTGTGTTTGTGTATCGAGGAAAGCAATGGGCCATCGGGGTAACTGCTATTATTTTTGCGATTGATAAAATCGCATCAGTTATAACAGTTGGATTTATTGGAATTATAGGTTTGCTTTGGCTGTTGGCATTTCTCAGCTCTGGCTATAAGGCCTGTAGGATTGAATCAGAAAGAGCCAAGACGGTTTAAGTAAATATCGATTTTTCCACCTGATGACCTTTCATCAGGATGATCAATGTTTACTAAATAATAAACACGACTTCAAGCCGTGTTTATTCTATTTGGGGATCAGTAATAGCCGATATTAGAACAATAATGAGATCAGAGGGGTCTACTTATTTAACCTCGGTCGAGTGCTTCCAGTAATCTTCAAAACTTTGAGAGATTTCTAAGTAGTTATCGGAAATGTTTAATTCTGATTTTTGCCCAGAAGTAATTGCATTTACATTCGGCACATTTCTTACATAATTGTTTCCCCCAATAATCCATCTATCATGAGCGTCCCTAATCAACTTACTATCTATCGTTGCCCATACTAAACCAATACCCTTATTGGCAAGTTCTTTTTTTAGACGCTTGTAATTATTTCTTGCTTCAATATTTAGGTTTGCTTCTCCTAAATCCAGCGAGAGGATCCGTATTGTGTCTAGTTTGGTGGCGTCAGCTATTGCCCATATCCATTCAAAGGCTTCTTTCTGGAAGTGTTTATCTAGCCAGTAAATGTGTCCCGTGCATTCCGCTAAGATTCTCTTTAGCCACATGATGTTTGAAAATGGTCTATTGGGGTCTATGAAGACACTTTTTGGTACAGTTGGAGAGTCCGGAGACATTAGTATCTTTATAGTTTTGTTTTTTCGATTATATGTTGCTACTGAACAGTAGTTCAGCAGATCCAGAAAATGAGTTAAGGGACTCATTGAATCATAAGCCCAATACCCGGTACTTTTTAAAACAGTTAGTACTTGGCTAATAGTGGGATTATCAAGTCCCCACAAGTACTGCTGTATCGCAATTGTAGGCTCATAGCCAAGCAACTGTTGAGTTAATATGTTTTTTTCTTCTTGCTCGTTTACTTTAATGAATGCTTCTTCGAACAGTCGCACTCCGATTTCCGTCAATTCACCAGTCGATTCATCGCTGATAATTTTTAAATCAACTAGAAAATTGTAATTGTCTCCCTCGTCAGCATTTGATACTGATTCACCTTCCCCAATACGTTTGATAATGTTCCGAATCTGTGCCCAGTTTTTAGTCGGAAATATTTTGGTCTCCATCTGTTGTTTCTGTTTCCAGGGCTTTTACACCTAAATCATTTAAGAGTTTAATAGCATTTGAAAATTCACCCAGAGCGAAATTGTATGCCAAGGTATCTGGGTAATACACTGTTATTCCGCACGGCAACTCCAGTGGTGTTTTTCCTTTAATACTTTTTTTGGTAATTGGTGGATTATCGGATTCATCATCTTCCTGATCATCCACTTCTTCAGCTTCGCCTTCTTCGTCGTAATTGCCGATCTTGGTTGTTTCTGGAACCGTGGCCGTTATTACGCCACTCTTTAATATCCCAGCGAATTCAACAGATTCTATGAAGGTGTCAGCGACCTCGACTGAAGACTTGGCATTTATCCCATATTCCCGAGCCAAAATATTTTTTAAGAGATCTGGGAGTGATTGTCCTTTATATTTATCGATCAGCTTAGCATAAAGTGTAGGTTGCTGAACGGCTTCCATAATTGCCTTTGCTTTGTCTTCCGGTGATGTTGGCATTAAAATACGGTCAGATAAATTACTTGGTGAGTAAGCAGTGCCCTTCCTGGTTAAAAGCCCATAATGGGCAAGTGAAGCCGCTTTTCTAATCGAAGTACCGTTAAGCTTCCCGTGTCCTAGGGCCTCGGAAATGGCTTGGCGTGAGTAAGGTCCTTTTCCTAGCGCCTTATATAAGGCCTCTAAGAATCCCACCGTTTGCTGTAGGTTAAATTTCGGGTTCGCACTACTGCGGTTTCTCTTAAGTTTTGTTGTAGTTTCATCAGTCATAACGTTTTTCTTTAATAATCTAGGCTTATTTTAGCAGAAGTGAACTATTTGTCAAGTCTATTTAGCTCAATGGTATATAATTCTTTTATGTAAGCCATTTATTTAGTCTTAAATATCTATATTTGGAGTTTGGAAACTAAATAATCAGGAAAATAAAGCAGAAAGCTTGCAAATTATGTAACTAAGTTGTGCGTTAAAAGTGCTAATTGGGAGTATATCATAAAAAAAGACCCTTTAGGTCTTTTTAATTAAGGCGCTCCAATTATTCATATATTTTTGCCCAAAATCTTCATCTTCTCCGTCCGGCTTAAAGTTTCTAATATCATTGTCTTTTCTAATCGAACCGTTCCGCCCAGGAGAACTTAACCAATTAGCGTGTTTTTGTTTTTGATACTTAGCGAAATCATTGTTTGGAATAATGTAATATCTAGGTAGTTCTGATTTGTCTTTAAGTTCCACGAAGATATAAAAATGATTCTTAATTGTGGTGGTATTTTCCGCTTTCTTCCCTAGTTTCCATCCTTGGGTATTTCGTTCGGACTTAGTTTTTACTTGAATGTTTAAAGATTCACCTGTCACTAGGTTTGTACCAATAACATCAATGAGAGGTGTATTCTTGATTGTCATTGTAGCAATGATACCTCTGCGAGATAGTTCAGCGGCTATAAAGAATTCTCCAGTAGCCCCAATAATATGGTAATCAAATTTATTATCCATTGTTTTATCAGTCTGATAGATAGAAGAACCAAAAA
>JAHFUF010000020.1 GCA_023265235.1 Blastocatellia bacterium | reverse complement strand
ACAATACTTCTACCAATTACAAAAGACAAATCTCTACCCCCAACTTGGTAGTTGGGATTCTTATTAGCACCTTGTAACAAATAGTCTGTTTGCATACCATTGTTAAGAGGGCTAAATACGTCAATTGATGTTGAGAGTGGGCCTGGAGGTGCACCGTCAATATCATCTGGGAAGAATGGTCTATGGATAAAGCCTACAGAACGATCAGCCCAAGCAAATGAGCCATTCATTGGAAGTCCTTCTGCCAAAAGGTTACGTGCATATTTACTTTGACCAGAAGCATTCAAAATACTAATTGCATCTGTTCGGCTAAATAAAATTGCAGCACGAGCTTTTTGGGCAGAAACATCAAATCCAAAGATTGGTGCATCTGGAGTGCTTACCACACCAAGAGGCTGTCCATTTACATCAATACAGCTAATATTAACTTCAGCAGGAACATCAATAGGACGACGAATAGCTGCTCTAACGCGGTTTGCTTCTCTTACACCTTGGAAAAGAATTTGTTCCACATCAGCAACACTTAGTGACGTACCAGCCTTAAATGGGAAAAAGCGTGGAACAACACGAACTGGACGGTCACGTAACATAATGTCACGAAACTCTGATGGAACATTGGTTCTAATACGAACGTCAGCAGGATTAGTGCTTAAAGGTGGAATTGCTAAAAAGCTCCCTATACCATTAAGCGAAACAGCATTTACAACAGGAATAGCAAAAGTCCTACGATATTGTAAGCGAAGGCCATTAACTAAGAGTTTATCAGCTGTAATTGCATCAGGGGGTTCAAATCCTCTGATTGCAGCAAATGCTGTAATCTCTTCTATGCCTTCTCTAAAGAAAAATGGATCACTTGGACTAAGTGGGTCCTTAAACTCTTGTTGGTTTCCAAGACTCTTAGGTGCATTTAATGCAACATTATATTCGCCATTTAACTCAACCCCTAAACCACCAGAAGGCACTCCATTTTTATAAATAGGTACGCCGCCAGTGTCCCCAGACATACCTAATGGTAAACCTGGTTGTTTAATATCACTACAACCAAGACTAGAAACCTGCACACCAAAAAGCGGCCCACTAGGTTGATTAGTAATAAAAGGTGGAATATGTTCACGAATAATAAAAGCTGCTGTTCTTGTTGTAAAAGCATTACCAAAAGTGCTTAAGAAAGCACCTGTGCCTGCTTTAGAAATGGTTGCTGCTATAGCTGGAACTGCTCCAGGGAAAACTGTTCCACCTAAACCTTCTAAGCCCTGTAGATTACTAGGTGAGCCTTGTTTACCGACATCGCGAACGACAACGGTTTTTGAGGCACCTTTCATTTGGTAAATTGCCAGGATGTTTCCTTCACGGTCAACAATTGTAAAGGTACCTGCAAAACCTAATTTTTGAGCTTGAGCTACGCCTTGACCTATAATTTGTCTAATATCAGCTTCTGTCAATGGGCTTGGTCCAATAGCACTTGGGATAACAGCTACTTTTTCCTTAATTTCAACACCTTTGGAATTGCGCAATTTAATAGTAGCGACACCATCAGGGAAATCAGATTTATTGACGCCACTAATAATTATTGTGTTTGAATTTTGGAAATTTGCCTGGCCTTTGGTTAAAATTCCTTTCTTATTGGCAAGTTCTATTGCCATACTAGACTCGAAATTTTCTCCAACAATTACTAACTGTTTTTTGCCAGGCTTAAGTACTGTTTTTTCTCGATCTATTAAAGGATCAGTACCTGTATTGGCAGTGGGGTTTTTATATCCCCATGTCAGCGATATTGCCAAAATCAGACCAAAACAAAGCGCAAGAGCCCAAAAGGATCTCCTTTTTTGGGTTGCCATAATCTTCCTCCGGCAAGATATTACTCTTATTAATATTAAATTTTCTTAATGTATCTGCAGGGCTTCCAGTTCCATAACGCGAGACAGTTAATGGCAGTAAGATAGCACGTACTAAAGATTTTTGTCTAGTGTAATAAAACGGGGAATTTAAGAAAAATTCCGCCCTTTATATACTTGATTATCTTTTAATTGCTGTGCTAGGATTGCAACCGTATCCCGCATCCAGGCTTTTGAAGATCCTAAAATACGCGACTGTCAGCGAGTGCTTAATAAAAACAAATAGAACTCATAACTAGAACTAAATAAATTAATAAACTCTACATTCTATAGGAAGTAGGACTATGAGAACGTGTAAACGGCACATCCTTTGGAGAGGGCTTACTCTGCCTATAGTCTTCTGTTTTTTGTTGACTGGAGTGCTTGCACAAAGCAGTCAGCAAGACAATCATCCAATTAGACAAACATCTACAAGTTTACCTAATCTTCTTGCTGTTAACAGCTCAAAGGCTGTTACTAGCGATGAGAAGGATGAAAAGAAGGTTGCAGCCGAGAAAGCTTCATCAGAAAAAGAGCCAGACGTCAAAAAGAAAGAAACCTCTGGAGGTGATTCTTCACCTTCGGTGTCTGGTGTCACCCCTCCACCTACTCCAGCTGGTGCAGAAGATCCACCACTTGGGTTTGCTGGTCCAAAATCTACTGTTAGGGTGAGTAACCCAATGAAAACAGACGATCAGGATAGTGGGGACTTCATTCCAGTTGACGATCGTTGGCGGGTCGGTTTCCCTGAGTGGGACCGGCATGGTGATCCAACCAAAGCAAATTATCCTTATACTAAAGGTAGTTTACTTAACCCATATAGACAAAATGTACTAAAGGGTGATTATCCAATCCTTGGTACAGACAAGTTTTTTACTTTAACCTTGACTAGCGAGACTTTCTTAAGTACCAGACGAATACCACTACCAAGTGATGTTAGTGCAAGTCGTCCTGATAGCAGAGAGTTTTTTGGTCGTGGGGGACTTTTCCTTTTTAATCAAAATTTTTGTATTAGTGGGGATTTTTTCCAAGGTGCAGCTAATTTCAAGCCTGTTGACTGGCGCATTCATGCTACGGTAGTTTTCAATGTAAACTACGCCCATGCTCGTGAAAATGTTGTCCTAAGAATAGATCCTCGACGTGGAAACACTCGCCGTGATGGTATTATTGCTTTGCAAGAGGCATATGGAGAATATCGTTTAGGTGACACAACTAAAATCTTCCCATTCCTTCGTGGTAAAGGTAGTAAGGGTGGTTATAGTCCATTCTATGACACTACTTCATTTCGTGCTGGTATACAGCTTTTCAATAGTGATTTCCGAGGCTTTGTCTTTAATGATACTAACCTTGGTGCAAGATTATTTGGTAACTTTGCTTCAAACCGCTACCAATATAATGTTGCTTACTTTGATATGTTGGAAAAAGATACCAATAGTGGGTTAAATACTCTTAGCTCTCGTGCTCAAAGAGTTTTTATTGCTAATCTCTATCGCCAAGATACTATTAAAAAGGGCTATACCATAGAGCTTAGCTATCACTATAATCGTGATGATGGTCAAGCACAGTTTGTTGACAGAAATGGTTTTCCACAACGCCCAGCAGTGTTTGGCACTGTAGTACCACACAAACTACGAACACATTACTTTGGATTTAACACAGATGGACACTTTGGAGAGAGGCTACCTAAAATCTTATGGTTAAATAAGATTGGTGGAGGCTTGAACCTAAGTACCGCTTTTTATCAAGTTCTCGGCACAGATGACTTTAATGGCTTAGCAAATCGTAAAGTAGATGTTAATGCTCAATTTGTAGCTGCTGAATTGTCTGTTGATCGTGACTGGAAGCGTTTTCGTACTTCTTTCCTTTATTCCTCTGGCGATAACAACCCTACAGATGGTACTGCTAGAGGTTTTGATCATATTCTAGACGCTAGTAATTTTGCTGGTGGGGATTTTAGCTTCTTTAGTCAAGTAGGTATTCCTTTCTTAAATACTACTACTCAGATCTCTAACCCCCATAGCTTGATCCCAGATCTTCGTTCTAACAAGATTCACGGTCAAGCAAACCACGTAAATCCAGGTTTGTTGCTCTATAACGTAGGCGCAGATCTTGATATTACTCAAAAATTACGTGTTATCAGTAATGTTAATTTCATAAGCTTTGCTGCTACTCAACCTTTGGTACTAGGTGCATATCAACCACAAATTGAAAAGAACTTAGGGGTTGATTTTAGTACTGGTATAAAATACCGTCCAATACTTACTGAAAATATTGTAATCTTTTCTGGTGTTTCAGCATTCCGTCCAGGTGCAGGCTTTACTTCAATTTTTGACCAAAATTGTAAACCAGCAGGCCCACTAGAATGTGGTAAGGAAACAGGTAACAAGACACTCTTTAACCTCTTTGCTACGGTGAAGATAAACTATTAATCCTCTGGACTAAGTGTCCGGTAATTTTTAAGGAAGATGAGGAAAAATATGGCTCAGCAAACTAGTAATAATCGCATCAAAATGGTGTGTATTGCTGTGATTGCTTGGGTCGCCATTGTGACCACCTTCAGCTCCGGCCCGGGTGTTGCTGATACAAATAGCGGTCTTCAGAAAGACAAGGCTGCTACTAAAACAGAACCCCAGTACAAAAAACGAGGTAAAATTCGTACGGAAGATCCTAAGGCTAAAGGGTGTCTATCCTGTCACGAAGGCTCAGAGTCAATGCACCAAGCAACCTCAGACCATAATCTAGGTATTGGTTGTGTTGATTGTCACGGCGGCGACGCAAACCTTGAAATCACCGCAGGTGATACGAAAGGCTCAGCTAGTTATAATCAAATCAAAGATAAAGCTCACGTTCAGCCACGTTTTCCAGAAGCTTGGGGTAAGAGTTCGCCACAGAAAGATAGTGACTCTTCTCGTAACCCTGAGAGAACAAATTCGTTGCTTAATCGTGAGAGTGCAGAGTTTATTCGTTTTATAAACCCAGGCGACTTACGTATTGCTTCAATTGCTTGTGGTACTACTGATTGTCATCCCCAAGAAGTTTATGCCTCTAAGAAGAGTATGATGACTCATGGTGGCATGCTTTGGGGAGCGGCTCTTTATAACAATGGTGCTGTACCATTTAAATCTACACGTTATGGTGAAAGCTATAGTCCTGATGGTCGTCCACAACGTATTCAGACTATGCCTGCTCCAACTGCTGAAGAAACAAAGGAAAAAGGTGTTCTACCATTCCTTAATCCTTTACCACGTTATGAGATTTCTCAACCTGGTAACGTACTTCGTGCTTTTGAACGTGGTAGTTTATTTGTTGGTTTACCAACAGATATAGGTAGTCCAGATCCATTAGAAGATCCAGGCAAACCCAATATTAAACTCTCTGATCGTGGTTTTGGTACAAAACTACGTACAGACCCAACTTATCAAGGTCTACAAAAGACCCGTTTACTTGACCCACTACTTTCTTTCTTGGGTACAAATGATAACCCTGGTGATTTTCGCAGTGCTGGTTGTACTGCTTGTCACGTAGTTTATGCTAATGACCGTGATCCAATTCATTCTGCTGGTTTTGCCAAGTTTGGTAATATGGGACAAACTTCTACAGAAGATCCTACTGTTGCTAAAAATGAATCTGGTCACCCAGTTAAGCACGCCATGACTAATGGTATTCCATCTAGCCAATGTATGATTTGCCATATCCACCCAGGTGGTAATATGGTACTAGGGTACTATGGTATGACTTGGTGGGATAACGAAACAGATGGCGAAAATATGTATCCAAAATCCCAAAACCTCAGCGTAGAACAAATAGAAGCTATTCGTGATCGTAATCCAGAAGGTTCTGCTGTTCGTGGCCTTTGGGGACAAGATCCTCAGTTCTTATCTGAGTTATGGAAAGAAGTTAATCCTAAGTTAAAACATACTCAGTTTGCTGATTTCCACGGACATGGTTGGGTATTTAGAACCGTTTATAAACAGGATTCAAAAGGTAACTTGTTAGATGAAAAAGGCGAAAAAGTTGACTTTAACGATCCTGAGAAATTTAAAAAAGTTGTACAAATGCGAGATATCCATTTAGACAAAGGCATGCATTGCGTAGATTGCCACTTCCGTAATGATTCACACGGTAATGGTAACTTATATGATGAAGGGCGTGCAGCTATTGAATTAGATTGTATTGATTGTCACGGTACTATTTACTCAAAAGCGAACTTACGTACTTCTGGCCCTGCTGCTGGTCAAGGACGTTTCAATGGTAAGGTCATTGATAAAAAAGATGGCTTTAATATGTCAAGTGTTCGTACTCCATTTGGTAAGAGACTCTTTGAAGTTGATAAAACTACAGGAGATGTTTACCAAAACTCTATGGTAACTAAAGATTTGCGTTGGAGAGTAATGCAAACTATTGATACCATTGATCCTACTCATAAAGATTATGATGCAGAATCAGCAATGGCTAAAACCTATACTCGTTCTGGTACTTGGGGTGCACTGCCTGCTAAACCAGAAGATGAGGCTAAGACACTTGCTCACTCTAACAGTAAAATGACTTGTTATGCTTGTCATACTGCTTGGACAACTAGTTGTTTTGGTTGCCATTTACCAATGGAAGCTAATAAGCAAAAACCATTACTTCACTATGAAGATCAAGCCAAAGGCAAGACTGATAGTAGAAATAATTTCCGTAACTATACAACCTATAACTATCAAACACTAAGAGACGATATTTTCTTCCTAGGACTTGATAGTAGTGTTAGTGGTCATCGTATTGCTCCAGTTCGTTCTACTTGTGCCGTATTAGTAGGTTCTCAAAATGCTTTACGTAACTGGATTTACAGCCAACAACAAACAATTTCAGGAGAAGGGTTCTCTGGTCAAGCTTTCTCTACATTTGTACCTCATACAGTTCGTACTGAAGAGACTAAGAAGTGTAGTGAATGTCATATTTCTGATAAAAATGACAACAATGCTTGGTTAGGACAAGTTTATTTACAAGGTACAAACTTTGTAAACTTTATGTATCGTTTTGTCTACGTAGCAACAGGCCATCATGGCTTTGAAGCTATTGAAGTAACCGAACGTACTGAGCCTCAAGCTGTGATTGGTAGTAAGTTGCATGAAATGGCTTATCCAGAACAGTTTGCCAAGTTAAAGAAGAATGAACATGGTGAAGGATTTACTCCTGAGACTCAAGCTTATGAGCACCGTGCCAACGGTTCAGAGATACAAAGCTTACAACTACGTGGTGAATATCTCTATACAGCTAATGGTACTGGTGGTTTCCGTGTATATGATGTTAATGCCGTTGACATTAAGGATTTCTCTGAAAGATTTATTACTGCTCCTGTATCACCACTTGGTCAGAGATTCTATGTTCGTAGTAAGAATGCAACTTCGATTGCTTCTCCAACTACACTTGGTGTTGACCCAACACGTAAACGCTTCCCAGAGAATGAAGAAGGCCCAATTCACTTAATGTATGCTTTCCTCTATGGTACTGACTCAGAAGAAGGCTTTGTTATTATTGGCCCAGTCGGAACTCTCTTGGATGGTGAAACCCGTAATAACTTTATTGATAAAGGTAAAAAGGTTTTCAATCCAGATGGTAAGCTCAAAGGCGCTCAAAATGTTACTATTGCTGGTACATACGCTTATGTATCAACAGACCATGGTTTAGTAGTTGTCGATATCAATGATCCAACTAACCCACAAATTACTGCTGAGTTAGGTGAAGCTGATGGAATTAATCATCCACATGATGTAGCAGTACAATTCCGTTATGCTTTTGTTACTGATAAAGATGGCATGAAAGTTCTTAATGTTTCTAACCTAGCTAAACCCAAAGTTGTTAAAGATAAGCAAAAGAATACAGTAGTAGTTCCTTTAAGCGATACTCATAAATTATATGTTGCTCGTACTTATGCTTATGTTGCAGCAGGTAAAGATGGTTTAGCTATTGTTGATGTTACAAAACCAGAAGAGCCTGTTCTTGATGAGATGTTTAATGAGCATGGCGAAATCAATGATACTCATGATGTTAAAGTAGGGATGGTTGCTAATAGTGCCTTTGCTTACTTAGCGGATGGTCATCATGGTTTACGAGTTGTTCAACTAATTGGCCCAGACGAAAACCCAGATGTTTATGGTTGGAGTCCAAAACCAAGACCAAAACTTATTGCTACTTATCATACAGAAGGTGAAGCATTAGCTATTTCTAAAGGTCTCGATCGTGACCGTGGCGTTGATGAAAGTGGTAATCAACTTTCAGTATTCAACCGTCGTGGTGCTGGCCCATTCAATATGGAGCTAATGAAGAGAGTCCAAACCAAAGTTAATGACGATCCAGCTAAGAATGGCAAACCAAAACCATTTAAACGTCCAGAAGCTAAAACTGCTATTAATACAGAAGATAATAGTGATCCAAATAAAACTAGCTCAACTGCTCCAGCAGTAGGCTTTGCAATTATCTTCCTTCCATTAGCGGTAATGCTTTCACGTCAAAGACGTCGCAAGTAGCTAGACTTAAGCAATTTCAAAGTATTTAAGGGTTCTGAAAACTTTTCAGAACCCTTTATTATTTTGTTTAACAGGTTTATATTCTTTGCAAGCGCTGATGTTATTTTGGGTTAGTTGCGTGTTAAAATCACAGTTTGCAAATAATCAACTAGGTAAACTATATATCTAAACTTTCCTAGTCATAGACACAAGAATGGTATTATTAAAAATTAAATGTCTTATTAGTGGCATTTGATAGTAGCTCAATGCTTTAGCCTTGGGTATTAACTTCTTATATTTATATACATGGAGTAATGATTATGTTTGATGAGTTTAAGCACCAGCTTCCAGACATTGATGAGCAAGAGACTCAAGAATGGTTAGATGCTCTTGAACAAGTAGTCCTAAAAGAAGGGGTTGAGCGTGCTAAGTTTTTAATGCGCAAATTGTTGAAAAAAGCTCGCTTAATGCAAGTAGGATTACCTCCGCTAGTACAAACACCTTACATTAATACTATTTCACCTGAGCACGAAGAGCCATTTCCTGGTGATGAAAACATGGAATTGCGAATTCGTCGAATGATTCGCTGGAATGCGGCTGTAATGGTATTACGTGCTAATAAAAATTTCCCTGGTATTGGTGGTCACCTTTCTACTTATGCTTCCTCAGCAAGCCTATATGAAGTAGGGTTTAATCATTTTTTTAGGGGAAAAGATGATGGCTCATCAGGGGATCAAATCTTTTACCAAGGTCATGCTGCGCCAGGAATCTATGGTCGAGCTTTCCTAGAAGGTCGTTTAACAGAAGATTCCTTAGAAAATTTTCGACGTGAAGTTGGTGGACGCGGACTTTCTTCATACCCTCACCCAAGGCTAATGCCAGAATTCTGGGAGTTTCCTACTGTATCAATGGGGCTAGGGCCAATCAATGCTATTTATCAAGCAAGGTTTAACCGTTATCTACATGCTCGCGGGATAAAAGATACTTCTAATTCAAAAGTTTGGGCATTTCTTGGTGATGGTGAAACAGATGAGCCAGAAGCCTTAGGCGCTTTGTCTGTTGCCAATCGTGAAGGTTTAGACAACTTGGTTTTTGTAGTTAATTGTAACCTACAACGCTTAGATGGCCCTGTACGAGGTAATGGTAAGATTATTCAAGAACTAGAAGCAGTTTTTCTTGGTGCAGGTTGGAAGGTAATAAAAGTTATTTGGGGGCGTGAATGGGATGATTTATTAGCTAGAGATGTTGATAGCCTTTTACTACATCAAATGAATGAGACCTTAGATGGGCAATTTCAAAAGTATATTGTCGAATCAGGTGCATACCTGCGACAACACTTTTTTGGTGTAGATGAACGTCTACTCAAATTAGTTGAACACCTAAAAGATGAAGAGCTAATTAGATTACGTAGGGGAGGACATGATTACCGTAAGCTATATGCTGCCTATCATATGGCTGTCAACCATAAAGGTTCTCCAACTGTTATTTTGGCTAAAACGGTAAAAGGTTGGACATTAGGTGAAAGCACTGAGTCTAGAAATAGTACTCACCAAATAAAGAAGCTAAGTGAAACAGACCTACGTAAATTCCGAGATCGTTTAGAGTTACCAATTCCTGATAGCAAGCTAAAAACTCTTCCGCCTTTTTACCATCCTGGACGAAATAGTGAAGAAGTCCAATACTTAATGGAGCGGCGACGGCAGCTTAACGGAAGCATACCAAAGCGGGTAGTGCGCTCTAGCGCGCTTGTTTTGCCTAAAAGTGCTGTTTATAAAGAGTTTTATCAGGAAGTTAAGCAAGAAGTTTCGACTACTACAGTTTTTGTTCGTATATTACGTAAACTCCTAGATGACCCACAAATAGGTAAACGAGTAGTTCCAATTATTCCAGATGAAGCTCGTACATTTGGTATGGACTTTTTATTTAAGAAAATAGGAATATATGCTGCTTTAGGTCAACGTTATGATCCAGTAGATTCTGATATGTTACTTAGTTATAACGAAATGAAAGACGGGCAGCTTTTAGAAGAAGGTATTACTGAAGCTGGTTCAGTTGCTTCATTTACCGCCGCAGGCACCGCCTATGCTACACATGGTGAGAACATGATTGCTTTTTATATGTTCTATTCAATGTTTGGTTTTCAGCGAACAGGTGATGGTATTTGGGCTTTTGCAGATATGCGTGGGAGAGGTTTTCTAATTGGGGGTACAGCCGGACGAACTACACTAATGGGCGAAGGCTTACAGCACGATGATGGTCATAGTCATATTCTTGCTTCAGTAGTACCTAATATTTGTACTTATGACCCAGCTTTTCATTATGAATTGGCTGTGATTGTAAAAGAAGGGCTGAGGCGAATGTATGAAAATCAAGAAGATATTTTCTATTACATCACTACTTATAACGAGAACTACGCAATGCCGCCAATGCCAGAAGGTGTAGAAGAAGGTATTATTAAAGGAATTTACTTGTTTAGGAAAGGTGATGCTAACAAAAAGACTCGCGTTCAGCTTTTTGGTAGCGGTACTTTACTTAGAGAAGTATTAAAGGCAGCAGACATTTTAGCCGAGAAACACGATATTGCGTCAGATGTTTGGAGTGTGACAAGTTACTTGGAATTAAGACGAGAAGCACAAAATACTCAATTGTGGAATGAAGAAAATCAAGGCGATCGCAAACCTTATATTACTCAAGTCCTAGAAAATACTACAGCACCAATTATAGCAGTAACAGACTATATAAAAGCTCTACCTGATATGATTGTTCAGTGGGTGCCTAATAAATACCGTAGTTTAGGCACAGATGGATTTGGGTTAAGTGATACTAGAGAGTCTTTACGCGGACATTTCCGAGTGGACGCAAACTCACTTGTAAAAGCTGCATTATCTGCTTTGGGACAAACTCGGCGACAAGCTGCTGAGAAGTAGAGGTTAGTTTATTTAGAGATCATAATTTTGTTAGGTTTGATCTCTATTTTGTTTTAGTTCTTAAGAAGTTTATTAATTAATTAGGGAGAAAATCATTTATGAATGCTTTGGAACTTTGGAAACGCTATCAAGAATATTTGTGTCTGTGCCCTTCTGTAGGTATTACCCTTGATATTAGTAGAATGAAGTTTTCAGATACATTTTTTGCTGAAATGGCTGGTAAAATGAATTCTGCTTTTGAGCAAATGGACAGTCTTGAAAGAGGTGATATCGTAAACCCTGATGAAGGCCGTATGGTAGGGCATTATTGGTTGCGTGACGCAAGCCTTGCTCCTAGTGCAGAATTAAAAGCTGAAATTGAAAACACAGTTGCTAGTATTAAAGGTTTTGCTGCACGAGTTCATAATGGAGAAATAAAAACAGAAAAAGGTGGTTTGTTTAAAAATATTTTAGTAGTAGGTATTGGTGGCTCTGCTTTAGGGCCTCAATTTGTTGCTAATGCATTAACTACTACTACGGATAAAACCAAAGTATTTTTCTTTGATAATACTGATCCAGATGGTATGGATAAGGTGTTTTCTAACATTGGTGTAGGGGTTGGTGAGACTTTAACCATAGTTATTTCTAAGTCTGGTGGAACAAAAGAAACCCGTAATGGGATGTTAGAAGCAAAAGAGGTTTATAAAAAAGCAAATCTCAATTTTGCAAAACATGCTGTAGCAGTAACTCAAGATGGTAGTGAACTTTATAAAGTGGCTATTGGTGATGGTTGGATTACTACTTTTCCAATGTGGGATTGGGTGGGTGGCCGCACCTCTGAGCTTTCTGCTGTAGGGTTGTTACCAGCCGCTTTGCAAGGCTTTGATATTGATAGTATGCTTGCTGGAGCACAGGAAGTTGATGTTGTTACTAGGGTTAAAGATGTACACAAAAACCCTTCAGCTTTGATGGCTTTAATGTGGTATCACGCTGGCGGAGGACGTGGAAAAAAAGATATGGTGATCTTGCCCTATAAAGACCGTTTAGAGTTAATTAGCCGTTACTTGCAGCAATTAGTTATGGAATCTTTAGGAAAGCAAGATGATCTAGCTGGAAATGTTGTTAATCAGGGTATTGCAGTTTATGGTAACAAAGGTTCGACAGATCAACATGCTTATGTACAACAACTAAGAGAAGGCGTAAATAACTTTTTTGTTACTTTTATTGAAGTATTAAAAGATCGTCAAGGAGACTCTATTGAGGTTGATGAAGGTGTAACTACTGGAGATTACCTAAGCGGGTTTTTACAAGGCACACGTAAAGCATTGTTTGAAAATGATCGTGAGTCAATAACAATTACTGTAGAAACAGTCAATGCACGCACAATTGGAAAATTATTAGCTCTTTATGAAAGGGCAGTGGGTTTTTACGGGTTTTTAGTTGGTATAAACGCATATCACCAACCAGGTGTAGAAGCTGGCAAAAAGGCCGCAGTAGCAGTTATTACAGTACAAAATAAGGTGCTTTCATACTTAAAAGCCAATAAAGGAAAAGCCTTTAGTTTAGATGAAATTGTTGCTGCTACTAGTTTAGTAGAGGAAGTTGAGACTGCTTTTAAGGTGTTAGAACATCTTGCTGCTAATGAACACCATAAAGTAAGAAGCGAAAGAGGAAATAGCCCTTTTAACGCAAAATATTCTATTAATTAAATCCTAAATAAGAGTAATTAGAGTAAGGTAAAAAGTAATGAGGCGGGGTATAATAACCCCGCCGTTAGTTTTGCTAGTTTCTTTTACCAGCAACATCAAGTGTAGTAATAGCAAATCCTGCTGGGCTAGAAGGATCTACTGTACTAGTCACAACAATAGCTTTAGCCGTGACAGCTGTATCAGTTTTAGTCCCTCGCACTACAAATGTTAAGTCAGAACCATCTGGAGCTAAACCAGGAGCTTCAAAAGCAACGCTAATATTAGCACCCTTCTCACGATAAGAAAGTTGTAATGCTCCTGTTGGAACAGTAGCAGTACCTTTACCGCCTTTTTTGAAAGTAAAAGGAATAGGCAATGCACCCATTGGGCTTTGAATGGTAAATGTCCAGCTACCAGACAATGGTTTTTGGGCATATGATGGAACTGCACTAAATGCTAATACAAATAGAGCCATAAAAAATGTACGGAAAAAGATCTTTTTCATTGTTGTCTCCTAAATTATTTTAGATAAAGAGGTGTAGGCGTGGATCGCCGTGTGTCAGACAATTTTAAAACGACTAATCAAGATGTCAACACTTTATTTGATAATAATTGCGTTAATTTCCCAAGTCTTTCCTAAGACTTTATCAATGCAAGTCTCAAATTGACTAAAGAACCATTGTTGGACAATAAATCAAATTTTTTCTATTACCGGAAATTAACCAAGATTTTTTGTCTTGACATTTGATTAACAAAAAAGTACAAGCACATTATAATGATTAATTGCCAATAGTAACCTAACAGATAGAGGAATAAAAGGTCGAAAAATAAATGAAACAATGTCCTAAGTGCAATGCACAGTATAGCAATGATCAGGCTATTTGTCCTATAGATGCTGGGATTTTATTAGATTCTAATGCAAAGGATAATCAAGTGAGTATAGATCCAATGATTGGACGCTTGATTGCTGACAAATATCAGGTTGAAAAATTACTAGGTAGAGGAGGGATGGGGGCTGTTTATGAAGGACAACATTTGCTCTTAGATCGTAGGGTAGCTATTAAAGTCCTACAACAAAACATGGCAAATGACGAACAAGCAGCTAGTCGCTTTATTCGTGAAGCAAAAGCGTCTGCCAGAATAGAACATCCTAATGCAGTAACAATTTATGATTTTGGCGTTTTACAAGAAGGTAGTGCTTATTTAGTAATGGAATTTATTCGAGGGCTTTCTCTACGTCAGGTATTAGTAAAAAAAGAACCAATAAAAGCTGAGCAAATAGTAGATTGGATGGTACAAGTTTGTAGTGTTGTAGAAGCAGCCCATCAACATGGAATTATTCACCGAGACTTAAAACCAGAAAACGTAATGCTAAAAGAATCTCCTGATGGGTCTGTAGCTGTCAAAGTAGTAGATTTTGGTCTTGCAAAACTGATTTCTGAAGCAGGCACAGACAACGCAAGCACTCATTTAACCAGACCAGGAGAAATGTTAGGTACTCCTCATTATATGGCACCGGAATACTACGAAGGGGAAGCCATAGATAAACGCGCAGATATTTATGCTATTGGTATTATGATGTATGAACTATTTTGTGGAGATACCCCTTTTACTGGGACAGTACAAAGCATTATTGGAGGACACCTCTTTAAGAATCCATTGCCAATTATTAAAACTAACCCATCTATTCACCCTATTTTAGATGAAGTAGTACAAAAAGCACTTAAGAAAAATCGTGATGAAAGGATTGCTTCAGCAACAGAACTAGCGCAAGAATTAAAAAATGCTAAAGAATTTTTATTACAAAAAAATTCTTTAAACCTAGCCTCATTAACAGGAAGTCTATCTGTTAGAGAAGATAGTAAGAATATTGCACAGGGTATAAGCATTGTTTCTTCCCAGGAAAATGTTGAACGCAGTACAGGTATTCAAAATGAAGGAGAACAACTAAAGACAGAAAAAGTAGTTCCAAACTCTAGGCCAACCGTTAGAGTATCAAGTATGGAGGAAGTTTTACCTGGTTATCCTACTGGGCAAACGGCTTTTGGAACATTACAAGTAGATCAAGAATTTATTAACGATCTCAAAGAAACAGAATTAAAAAAAGAAAAGTCTTCAGAAGTAGAAAATAATAAAAGCTCAAACCTCAACACAGACTCAAGCTCTTTTACTTCTGCACCAACTAAAGCACAACCTCAGAGAGCACCGATAATACCCCCTCCTCCTACAGCTATGTCTCCTAGTCCTATGGCGGCTCCTATGCCGCTAATAAACTCACAAAGTAATATACCTGCTACAATACCTGCTACAAGACCTGTCACTAGCTTTAATTCAGGTACTAGAAATTTCCCTACTAATCAAACTGCCCTGCCTACTAGCGAAATAGTAGAGGAATATGAAAATCTTTCAGATGTCATTGCAGCAATAAAAGGGCAATTACTACTAGGATCAATTATTGTTTTTCTCTTAGCAGTTATGGTGACTTTGCTAGTTATTTATCGCTTAGAATCTATTTAGTTATTATTCCATTTTGGTGACTCCTTTTTGATGGTTGGTGAATAAAATTATCAATCATCAAATTTTTTTCTTGATTTTTAATAGTGTCTTATATACACTATTAATTGTGTGAATAATACACTATCTAAAAAAATGAGGTAAGGACAATGCAAGCATTTGTTGCAATAACAATAGGTAATTCACAAGCCAGAGCCGCAGTCTATGAAAATGGACAAGTCCAATTAGTTCCTTTAGAAGAGGGCGAACACTCAATGCCTAGTGCAGTACTGCTACATCGATTAAGAGAAGTAGGCAAGTATGCATATCTTTATTCTGGAACAGATCCAAACCTATTAGTGATGAATATCAATAGGCTTTTAGGGCGTAAGTATTCTGAAATACAAGCAGATCTACCAAATTTATCTTTTAGCGTAGAAAATGAAAGCAACCGCATTCGCCTAATTGATTGGATAGGAAGCACTTATTCACCGATTGAACTATACGCAATGGTGCTAAGGAGGTTACATCAGGCTACAGAACGTTACTTAAAACGCCCTGTTACCCAAGCTGTTATTGCTGTACAGGGGAGTTTTGACGACTTTCAACGCCGTAGTGTGCGCAAAGCGGCAGAAAGTGTTTTCCAACAAGTAAAGCTAATTAATGAACCTACAGCCGCCGTGCTAGCAATGGGCAGTACACACCAAATTCTTACAGGTCAACAAGTTATGACTGTTGATCTAGGTGCAGGAAAATGTGAAGTAGCAGTAGTGAGTAACTCTAATAGCAAACTCAGAATAAAAGCTATTACAGGAGATACCCACTTAGGTAGCAATGATATTAACTATTTGATTTTTAATTATTTAGCTAGAAAGTTTGAGCAAAGTTACCAGCAACCTTTAATTGGTGATTCTGTAATGGCTCGACATGAAGTTTTAATGGCAATAGAGCAAGCAAAACAGGATTTGGAGACTAATAACAGTGCTGAAGTTAATGTTCCATTTGTAAATTTTGATAGGTTTGGTCAAGCTTTACACCTGCAAGCTACTATTACATCTCAGGAAGTAAAAGAGCTTGCCCAAGGGCTATTAGCTAGGATTAAACGTTTGATTAATGGTTGTTTATTAGAAGCTGATAGACCCAAGTTAGATCAAGTTTTTCTGCTTGGTGGTGGAACTAAATTACCTAGTGTTGTAGAACTAGTAGGAAATACAGTTAGACAACGCCCAGTAAGAGCAAAAAACCGTGATGAGCTAGCAGTTATTGGAGCAGCACTTTATGGAGCGAACTTGCTTGGACTAGGCGAGGTAATGGAAATAGAGGATGTAACAGCACATTCTTTAGGAATTACTACTTATACTGGTACTATGGGTTTTGTACTAAAACGCCAAGCTGTAATTCCAGCACTAAATACTAAAAGGTTTCTTACTACACAAAACAATCAATCTGCTGTAAGTATCGAAATCCGCGAAGGCGAAGAACGAGAAGCCAACAGCAATAAATTGATAGGTCAATTTGACCTACCTCTAACAGCTAATTTACCGCGTAATTCTCCCATAGATGTAACTATTGGTAAAGATGACGATGGGATTATCCTAGTACGTGCGCAAGATTGTGCTAGTGGACGAGCTAGAGAAATTAGCATTAATTATGATTTATAAATTTAATAAATTTAGGGTTTTTTAAGAAAGGAGTAGTTATGGCTAGACCAATTATGCCAGAGAAGTTTTATAGGTTTCAACCTTCAGAACAATTGATTAGTAAAAAAGTAGTGATTATTTGTGATTTGATTAATGACCTTGTAGGTTTACCAGATGGGCCAAAAGAACATGATTGTGCTATTCGTATTGATCCTAAAATGGTAGCTACTAATGGTGGTGTTTGGCAATGGTTAGCTGATTTAGTGACGTTAGGAGAAGGAGCAGCCGAAAATCTGTTAACTATTTGGCGTGCTGATAGTCACTCAGCTGAAAATGTTGATCATTATCCTCACTTAAAAGCTTTTAACCCACACGCAATTGAAGGACATACTGGTTGGGATTGGTCAGCAGAATTACAGCCCTATGTTGCTTGTGGAAATTCACGAGAATATCGTGCAAACCAATCAATTATGTTACTACCAGAAGGTAGCAACCCTTCTCCAGTTTTAGATTGGATTAATGACCATACAAATAATGCTCCCTATGAACAAGTAGAAGTGTTTTTAGCAGGCGTTTGGACAGATTATATGATTCAGCTTAATGCTCAAGCCTTTACTGCTCTGGGCTTTCGTACTAGGGTGATTGAACCTGCTTGTATGTCCCAACATTCGGCCAAACACCATGAAGCTATACGTCAAATGGCTGCTTATGGACATGCGACAATTTTTAAGGGAAATGAATGTTTATCAAATCTAGCCTCATCCCTAGGAGTAGAACCTAGAGCAGAAGCATTAGCATATCTTGAAAGTTCTAAATATACACTTTTAAGCCGTCGTCATTTGGAAATAGGGCGTAGTTTTATTAATAACCAAAACAATGGTGCGCTAGAACAAGCAATGAGAGCCGCTAGATAGAAAGGCTTGTATGTCTATAGACGCTAGAGCAAAAATTGAAGAAATATTACGACGTAAGCGAGAAGCAATAAATGATACTACGGGTTCTACTCAGAATATTAAGTCCAATGCTCCTGTTAATGTTCCTGTTAGTGTTTTAGCACCAATAATTAATGTATCAGAGGAAAAGTCAAACGCTTCGGCTTTGTCAAAAATCAATCAGATGCTCAGGCAAAAACAATTAAGCAATAACCAAACTAGTCAAACAAAAACTGAAAATACTACAGCAATAACAATGCTTGTAAGTCAAGTAACTAATGAGGTTACTACTCAAACAACTGCAAAGCCCCGCTATGGATTATGTCCTAGTTGTTTGGCAGATTTAGATATAATCGCTGGGCTTTATGCTTGTACAAGATGTTCTCAACACTTTGTTAGGCGAGCAGCACAAGGAGACTTAATTAATTGTTCAGAATTGCCTTATGGCTATTGTAGGTGTTGTGAGTTACGTTTTCCATTAGTTAAAACACAAGGTAATGAAGGGCTAGTTTGTTCAGTTAGTCAAGAAAAATATTTGTTATCAGCAAAAGGTTATTTACGTGCTAATGAGTTACCTTTTGGGCTTTGTTCTTGCTGCCAAGTCCCTAACCCCTTGATTGCTAAGCCAGATCGGACAATTTGTTGTATTAGCAGCAATGAAGAATACGTTAAAAATATTGATGGCACAGTAGTACGTAGGCCAGCAGAAGTTAATCTACAAACCAACCAAGACATAGAAGGGGCACTTAACCAAGGTATGGCAGCCTTTTACTATGGTGGTTTTATTGGTGGACAAGAACCTGAGCCACCCCCAGCACAAATTCCTAAACGTCAGCATCGTCGCTGGTTTTTATAAAAAATTTTTAGTTAAGGAGATTTTTATGAATAACTTTCAAGTTACACCATCACCATCTATTGCTTCGACTTGCACATGTTGTTTGCCTGCTCAAAGGCTAGTAGTAACAGGGCAACAAGCTTATTGCCCATTAACAGAGCGAATTTATGACAATAACGCAAATAATACAGCTAGGGAAACTGCTACTAGACAAGCTGAGCTAGTAGTAGATTTTTATCCAGGTCGCCGTCAAAAAGGTGAAGCTGCA
>JAHFUF010000395.1 GCA_023265235.1 Blastocatellia bacterium | reverse complement strand
TCTACTCTTATTACCTATTTTAGATGTTGTAAGCCATTATTTTGAGAGTAATAAACGCAATTATCTAATTGCAAGGGATTTTGTAGAAAACACTATGGCTAGTGTAGAACCTAATGGGTTATTACTAACCCTAGAATGGCAGTTCTATTCTCCTTACTTATATATGCGCCATCTAGAAAATTTTCGTCGTGATGCAACTGTAGTAGATCTAAACTTACTTAGGCGATCTTGGTATATAGAGGGCTATCTTAAGCGAGAATACCCAGATATGATGGTAGCTTGTGCTAAAGAAACTTCTGAGTTTATGCAAGACTTAAGGCTGTTTGAAGAAGACAAACCTTACGATCCTGTAAGTATTAATAAAACATTTTCCGCCTTAATAAATGCTTTTATTAAATATAATATTTCTCGTCATGGTGTTTATACTACTTTACCAATAAATCCTCCTGATATTGGTAAAGAATATAATTGGGTGCCACAAGGGTTAACAATGAGGTTTTATACAGATCAGACTTTTCATCCTGAGCCTACTCCAGCACTACAAATGCGTGGTCTATTGGATGGTTCTATTCATTTAGACGAAGTGGCACAAGAAAAAATCCTACCTGCTTATGCATTAATGCTTACTAATCGAGCAAAGTATTTGAGTTTGGGACAAAAATATGATGAGGCAATAGAACTCCTAGAACTATCCTTAAAACTCAAACCTGAGTTTGATCGTGCCTATCAGTTTCTTGGAGATATTTACCTAAGCAAAGGAAAAAGAGTTGAAGCAGAATTAAACTATCAACTAGCATTACAAATTAATCCCACAAACCAAGCAGTAAAAAATGCTTTACAGCAACTAAGAACAGTATCACCTCAAAAATAACAGGGTTTAACAGGGTTTAAATTTCAAGATATTATCAAAAGGTTATTTGATTAAACCTTCTTTTTCTTCTTGCTGTTTTTTTCTATTTTCTTGAGCTACCAAATATCTATTAGCTGTAGCAAGAAACTTTGCACGTAGTTCATTATCTGTAATTGCTTGAGCAGATTTTAGTATTACAGGATCAACTGGAATATCTTCTATTGTTGGTATGTTTTCAAGAGGGGATGTAGGAGCTATTTCTTTTGCGTCAACATAAAAATCAAAACCTGTTACTAAAGGCGCACCTAAAATTGTGTTAATTTGAAAAAGCAGTTGAGAAGAAAATTTGTCTAGCTCTTTTTTCCAAGATTCATCCAGTATTGCTACTCTTAACATCTTCTTCATTAGACGTTTAGGAGAAGTAAACTGAACAAGTGGGTGACCTACTGCTATTTTCCATGCTACAAAACTAGCTTTTTCGCAAAGCTCTTCATTATTACCTGATGATTTAACTATTGCTGGGATTAATTTAATAATTGTATCCATAAAATCATGAACTAACGAAATTTTCTATTAAACAGAAAACACCCACCTGAGTAGTTTTAGGCAGATGTCTTCTTTATTTTTATAAAATAAATTTGGTGACAGTATAATTTACTAATTCCCTAGTGTAGCAGGTACTTTTTTAGTTGTTTTTTTGGTTGTTTCTTTAATTGTCTCTTTAGTTGTTTCCTCACTTGTTCCTTTAGGAGGCTTAGGAGGTTTGACACTTAAAGTAGGCTGTCCAGCATTTGGTACTAGTACTCCTTCTTCTGGTGCCTGTAATCCTTCTTGTTCGGCAATCTTAGTTTTAGTAGCCTCTATTTCTACTTTAGCTTCAGCAACTATTTTGGCGGCTTCTGGTTGGTCAGGAATAGCTACGTTTAAGGCTATATAGCGGTTAACATAGTCTTTAACTTTACCTTCTTCGTCTAAGTAAAGCCTCAATTCTCCTAGGCTTTTGGTCTGTTGCATAGCATAAACAAAGATTGTTTTTCCTTCACGTTGTGCTGGTGGTGGTGCTGAAACAGAATTAGCAGCAATTAAAACATCAATATCAGGATTTTGCTTAATGATTTCTCTAGACGTTCCTAAAGTACAATAAGCCAACACAACTACTATATCAGCTTTAGCACGTACTTCTGGTAATATTGCTTTGACCTTTTCTGCTGGGTTACCAATAACAAAGCCTGTTGTTCCACCTGGCCAAGGTTCAGTTACTCCAATAAATCCTACTTTGAGACTAGCTTTATTACCAAAGCGTTTACCTGTTACTTCACGAATTATATAAGGTTTAAGAGCGACAATTTTATTAATATCAACAGCAGGAACAATATTAGCTGAGATCATTTCTCCTAGAAATGGGGTTTCTTTTACCTTAGCTTCATATTTTTCCTTGTCTAAAGCTACTTTTCCATAAAGTAAATCCCTATGAGAAAAGTTTGCTGCATCTAGCTTAAATTGACTTAAGCCTTTTAACATCCATTGATTCATTACCTCAGCGTCTTCACGTAATGTTTCTGGTTTATTAAAAGCTAGGTCTTCAGTAAAAAGATGTCCAACATCAACATGTTGTAAAGGAATATTATCTTTATATTTGTTTCTAAAAGCTTCTACATACTTAGCACGCCGTGCTAAGCCCCCTTGTGGGTTAGCTTTTCAACCACAAGTTTCTAAGCTACCTTGCATATCTGCGCCATAAAGAAAAGCAATAGATGAATTATCATCTACACCTAGACGTTCTTCTAAAGTTGCTCCTGTTTCTGCTGCTTGAATATTTTTTGACTTACCATTTAAATCTATTTTTCCTGATTCGTTAGTAGTAAGCCCTTTACCAATCAATAGAGCAATTCCAGCAATTATCAAGGCAACAAATGCACAAAAAACTATAAACCGTTGTTGTACAGGATTCATATAAACTAAAACTCCTTCTATACTTTCATCTAATTAGTTGATTTATCAATTTTTAGATAGTTAATTCTTCACTAAAAATGAACGTCTGAAAGATAAAACTGGTTACAAACTATTTATCAATAATAAAAGTTGGCACCATTCCTCCACCAGAAGTTACATTACATAATGATGTGCTTGACAGTCTAGTAAAAGCACCTTTAACCTCACCATAAAATAGTAATGGGTCTAGGTCTACTAGTTGTTCTAAAAAGTCAACTTCTCCTGTTTCAGCACAATAAGGAAAAATTTCTTTTGCTGTACCCACTCGCACTTGCAACAAATAATCCCCTTTTAGTGCTGTTTGAATGGCACTGTCCCATTGGCTTTCATCTGATTCCCAACCAATAAAAATTCCTTTACCACCATACTCATCATTTGGCTTAAGTACTAAAGTGTCTCGGTTTTGACGTGCAAAACTAATTAGGTCAATGTCTTTTCCTTGATAAATAGTATGTCTCTCACACATTCGGCGTGTCCAAGGAATATGAGTTCCTATTGCTTGTTTTTCTTCTTGAGTAAAAAGATAGTGGTTTTGTTCGTCTGTTAATAGCCCAAAAAGCATCTTTTTATGAACAAATTTGGCATAAAAAGAATTGACTACACATACTGCCCGACTCCTGTAGGCTTCAAGTAAAGGCTTACAGATGTCGTAGTTATCCAAGAATTCATTGACTAATAAGCGTCTATAAACAATATCAATTTCATAATCTCCACGACGTAACTTACCACTAGAAAATTCAAGTTCATCTGGGTGAATTATTTCTGCCGAATAGCCAGCATTGCGGAAAAACTCTTGAAACTGTTCAAACTCGCATTGTGTAGGAAGTCCACGTAAATCAACAATACCAATATTTGGCTTTTTGTTGTTTGATCCGCTCCACTCAGAATAAGCACGAAGTAAAGTCTCTAATAAGTCTTTACGAGCATAAAGCGGGGTAACTTGAAACCTCTCTGCAAACCGCTTCATTACAGGAAGATCCATAAATATTTGTGCCATTACTTCACAGTAAGAAATACCTGCTGGACTCTCTCCATTTAACTCTACAAACTGATAGCTATTTTCTGTCAAAAAAGAATCTAGGCGAGAAGTAACCGAAATACCTGTAAAGCCAGAATCTAGTAGAACTAGCTCACGTTCTTGAGGAGTAACACCTAATTCATCTTGTAGTTTAGAGCTTTCTTTTATGGCATAGCCCATTTTTTCTATACATTGCCAAACCACACGACAAACATCTTTAATATATTTCCATTGATCAAGGGAAACAAAATGTGGGCGTATATAAGGCGAAAGTACCCTTCCACCAAATATCATCTTTTTTTGTTTCATTCCTTCATAAAGAAAATCTCTAGAGCTATTTATTGTAGTAGGGGTTTCTTCTAGCAAAGAATTATAGTAGCTTACTGCTTCGCGTACTTTTTTCATGGCTTTTCCTTTTTGCTTAAGTGGTTATAAATATTGATAGGTAAGGACATTATCCTTACCTATCAATAGACTACCATAAGAAAAAATATTATTTATTCGCCAACTGCAATACGTTGATTAATAAAGCTATCCCACCCCATAGACTTACGAGTTGGAGCACCTTCTAAAGCATAACGAATTGCTAGATCAGAAACGTGCTGTAACATCCATTCAAAATTAGCTGGGCCAACTGAGAAAGAGTCAGCATCAGGAGCAGGGTTCATAAAATCAATTGCATATGGAATACCATCACGAACAGCAAATTCTAAAGTATTAATATCATATCCAAGTGCATTACAAAGCGCGATACAATCCTTATGAATACGCTCTTGTAACTCTTTACTAATATACTCGTTTATATCAACATCAACATATTGAGTAGGATAGGGTAGACCTGGATCATAAGGCATCATACGAACATGTTGACGACCAATACAATAACAACGGACATAGCGATCAAAAGCAATATGTTCTTGTAAAGTCATACAAAGTTGATCTGTGTGATCATAAACTTGAATAAGTTCATTTAAGGAACTTACTTTATAAACATTTTTCCAACCACCGCCATCATGAGGCTTTAACCAAGAGGGAAAACCTATATAATCTACAATAGATTGCCATTTAAGAGGAAATTCTAAATTACGTAAGGATTCTGAAACAACCCCTTCTTTATAAGCTTTTTGTGGCATTAAAATGGTTTTTGGTACAGCTACGCCTAAGCGTGAAGCAAGCGAATAATTAAAAAACTTATCATCGGCAGACCACCAAAAAGGATTGTTTATAATAATTGTGCCTGCTAGTGCAGCATTTTTTAAGTAAGCACGATAGAATGGGATTTCATGAGAAATACGGTCAATAATGACACGATAAGGGCAATCAGCTACTTCACTAATGCCGCCAATCTTAATATATTCTGCTTTGACACCTTTATTTAACGAATTAATTCTCTCAATTAGTGCTGGTGGAAAAGTATTTTCTCTTCCTACCAAAATGCCTATTTTCATTTGGCTACCTCCAAAATTTAGACTAGCTGTAGAATTTACTAGTGCCCCAAAGCTATATTACTGGGCTAAAAATACCTTTACAAAAACTTAGGTAAAAATGCGATCTAGAAATGGAAAGTTTGAGTGACTTGCAACATTACTAATAGCAGCAGTTAAAGTCAATCAAAAATAGCTTTGTCAGTAATACACAA
>JAHFUF010000394.1 GCA_023265235.1 Blastocatellia bacterium | reverse complement strand
TGTTAAGTTAGTGTTAGCTAAATTAGCAACTTTGGTAAATTGCTCTAATGAATTTTGGTTGTTTCTTAAGTCTAAAACCACTGCTGCACCAAAAGGATCGTCAGAAGGACGATTGATTTTTTTGCCTGTAGCTAACTGTTCCTGTGATATAGCTTGTTTTTGACGAGCATTGCTTATTTGACTTGTTAGGCGATCACTAATTATGTTGTTTGTAACTCGAAAACTCATAATAACCCCCTGTGGTTAAATAAATTACTTATAAAAAAATTCTTCTAAAATAGTAAAAGAAACAAAATAATTGACTTTTGAAGGCTTATGTCCTCAAAAATCAATTACTTTGTTGATCCAGAACCGTTTTAAGATTTATTTTTATAAGAGTTAGTTCTATTCTCCTAAAGCAATTATTGTTTTAGTAATTTCATCGCTTACTTTTAAGAAACGGGCTGCTGCTTCAAAAGCCCGTTGGTAACGAAGTAAGTTAACGGTTTCCTCATCTAAAGAAACACCTGAAAAAGCGTTTCTCTGTTCACTTGTTTGAGCCAAAATAGCTTGTTGAGTTGATAAAGAGTCTTGTGTAGTTTTTAATGCTTGTCCTGCTTCAGATACTAACGATGCATAAATATTACTAAATGAACCTTTACGTGAACCAACTTGGGTATTATTATCTGTAAGTAAGTTGGCAATTTGACGTGCATTTGTTCCATCCCCTGATCCTTTTCCTGCTTCAGCAGCAGCTAGTAGACGAGGGTCTGTTTTTATTGAAGAAGAAACGCTTAAATTAGCAGCAGAAATAGCATTACCATTAGAAGAAACAAAAAAATCTCCTCCAGCATTGCCATTTAGGTCTATACCTGTTTGGTGTAAAGTGTTTACTCTACTTGCTACTGCTCCTGCTAGGTTATCTAGGTCAGAAATCTTTGTCCCAACTTGCCCAATACTATCTAATAACCCTTTTATCCTACCATTGTTAATAATAGCAGGCTGTCCATTAAGGGTAATACTAGTTAACCCATTAGGAGGAGTAGAGTTTGCTTGTAATTGAAAAACCTGGTCATTTAAGACTAATGCTCGGCCATCAGACAAAGAAACTGTTAAAGAAGAGTCTTCATTTTTTGTAATGTTTATATCAACATATTCTGATAGCTGATTTAACAAACCACCTCGCTCATCAACAAGCTCGTTGTTATTAACATTACTATTTTCACCATTACCAATTTGAGTGTTTAATTTAGCAATTTTATCTACTAATGAATTTACATCACTAATATTACCCTGAAGCAATTTGTCTGCCTGTGTTTGAATATCTCCTAATCGACTTCGAGTAGCGCTAAATGCTGCTCCTAGAGCGTTAGCACTTTCAACTACATTAGTTCGTAGGGCAGTAGAAGTTGGATTAACATCCAGATTACGAAAGGCAGAAAAAAAACTGTTTAGTGAAGAATTAATTCCACCAGTCCCAGTGTCATTAAAAGCTGCATCTAAAGGTGTTAATGCTTGTTGCTGTGCAGTTAAGCGGCCATTAGTACTAGTTTCTGTTCTTAAACGTGACTCAATAAATTCATTCCTAAACGCTTCTATTTTAATGACATCAACCCCACTACCTGGAGCAGAAGGAAGGTTAATAGAAGGAGGAAGAGAGGCTAGTATTACTTCTTGACGAGTGTAACCAGGAGTATTAACATTAGCAATATTTTGTCCAGTGGTTGTTAACCCTAACTGATTAGCACGTAATGCTTTTTGTCCAATATCAAATGAAAGATTTATACTCATGGTTTATTTCGCCTTATTGAATAAGGTGCATGGTAAGTTGTTGGTTGTATACCATATAATTCAAAACATACAGTTGCAAAACCAATGCCATTAACGGCTAAAACAGAAGTTTTTTCACAAGCTTGTTGAAAAACCTTTGCTGCAAACACCAATTCTTTAGAAGCTAATTCAAAAGCAGATTTTTCTTTAACTCCCAAGAAATTAGGCTCATTACCATTATTACGCCCATTAGTAAAAGCTGATAGTAACCATGTAATTTGTGATAATTTGGCACGTATAGTCAAAAGTTCCGCTTGACCAATTCGAGTTAGCATTTCTATAGCTTCTACTCTTGCGTTGATAAATGCTGCGGCCAACTGCTCGCAAACACTGCTAAGCTTTTGATAAGCTTGTGCTAATTCTTGCATCAACTCAGTAGCTCGAATAATCAGCTTTTCCATAGTGCCTCACTATCGATCATTTTTAATAATTGCGTCTAAAATCCTGTCTGCACTAGGGTTAAATGTCCCTGAGGCTATTCTTGAGCGCAAAGCTTCTACTTTTTCTTGTCTAACATCTGGAGCTTCTAGGGCTTTTTCAGTTAATTTTTGTACTTCTTTAGTAGCATCAGAAAAATTAATAGAATCTTTTGGAAATGCAATTATTGTTGGTTCTGTGTTAGTGCTAGAGGCTTTCTTACTGCTAGTACTAACTTTACTGGTCGAATCTATTTTTTCAGTTAAATTATTTGTATTTATTTGATTAATTCTCATAAATCACCTTTTAGAAAACGTTAAAGCTTTCTTATTATTGTATATATTGTATAACTAGTTTGCTCTATAAATCGTATCGGCTAACAACTACTAGACTTTAGAAAGATTTTCCTAAACTTTGCTGATTTTTTAACAAAATAACCGCAAAATTGCTGCCTAAGCTTTGTAGCATTAATAATGAAATAGTTTTTATTAATCTATAAGTTTATTTATAACTATTAAATAGACAAAACTAGTATGTTTCACTAGTGTGATTTTTATGTTAAACTTTCATTAAATTTTCATTAACATACTTGCAAATTTATTCCTATGGCAACTATACTAGGCACTCCAATCAGCATAAGAACATAAATTTTTAGTGGTTATTTACATTACTATACATTTTTTGTTTACCAAGTTAGATTTTTTCTTGTGCTAAAACCTATTGTAAAAATAATAAGATAGCTCTTACGCCTCAAAATTCTGGTCAATTTGCCCTATATATTTGACTAGTAAATATATAATTAATGAAACATTAATTAAAGTATTAATTAAATATTAATTAAGGTATTAAATAAACATTAATGAAACATTAAATAAGCTAAATAGGAACAATGGTTGCATATTAGCAAACAAAAAGATTACGAGTTTTTAGGTTTAAGGAGCAAGTATGAAGACTAAGGTTTTATTTGTTGAAGATGATCTCCACTTACAAGAATTATTACTAATTTCAGTAATGGATCTTTATGAAGCAGAAGCTGTTAGCAGTGCTGAAGAAGCATTGGCTCGTATTAGTCAAACTTCTTTTAGTATTGCCATTTTGGATGTTAATTTGCCAAGAATGTCTGGTTTAGACTTAATTCCTCATATGCTCAATTTATGCCCAGGTATTACTATTATATCTATTTCTGCAAACAACCAAATAGACTTAGCTGTAGAAGCAATGAAACGAGGTGCTAGCGACTTTTTACTAAAACCTTTTGACTTAGATAAATTCCTAAACCTATTAACCCTATCTGCTAATCGTAGCCTACAATCTAAAAAAACCACTCTACCTAAAGAAACCTTTGCTTATAATATGGTAGGCACCTCAGTCCCAATGCAAGAAGTATCTAAACAAGTAAAAACTATTGCTCCTTTTAATAGTAGTGTACTAATTACAGGAGAAACAGGAACAGGAAAAGAATTAGTAGCTCAAAATATCCACCGCCAAAGTCCTCGTGCTAAACAACCTTTTGTAGCAATAAATTGTGCTGCAATTCCTGAGCAACTTTTAGAAGACGAGCTTTTTGGTCATGTAAAAGGAGCTTTTACTGGTGCACAAAACTCGCGTGACGGTCGTTTTGAACAAGCTAATGGAGGAACATTATTTTTAGATGAAATTGGTGATATGAATCTTTCACTACAATCTAAGTTATTAAGAGTTTTACAGGAACGTAAATTTGAAAAACTAGGAGCATCTCGTAGTATTGAAGTTGATATACGTATTGTTGCAGCTACTAGTGCTAACCTAGAAAAACGCTTGCAGGAAGGAAGTTTCCGCCCAGATCTTTATTATAGGCTTAATGTAATTAATATAGAATTACCCCCTTTACGTGAACGTACTCAAGATATTGCTGAACTAGCAGAATACTTTTTAGCACGTTTTTGTGGTAGTAATGGCCTACCAACAAAAACTTTGGACTCTGAAGCAGAACACCTACTAAACTTCTACAATTGGCCTGGTAACATTCGTCAATTACAGAATGTTATGGAACGTTGCGCTATTTTAAGTTGTGAAAATAAAACTATTACAGCTAAAGATCTTCCAAAAGAAATACAAAGCTTTGTTGCTGTAAATGATCCTAGCCTAAGCACTAATGCTATAAAAAAACCAATCTCACAAACAATAGATTTTGACACAGTAGTAACAGAAGTAGAAAAAGACTTACTTTGCCAAACATTAAGAAAAACAGGTGGTAATAAAATGCAAGCAGCTAAATTACTTAATATGAAACGTACTACTTTTGTTGAAAAATTAAAACGCTTAGGTGTTACAGCCTTAGATGAAATTGCATGTTAAGCTCTCTCGTTTCCAGTTCTTAGTTCCCCATTCCCAGCCCTAAAGGACTGGGCTATTATCAAACGTCGCTAAAGCGACTAAGCATTTAATTTGGCCACCAAGTAGGATAATCCGAGAGATATTTAAATTTATTAAAGACAAGAGTAAACCCTCTGTTAGAGCTAAAATCAATATGGGCAATAGCTGATAACCCATCTTTTAACAAATTATTTTTATTATCTATATTGGCATAAACTAAATAAACACGGTGGTTATTTGGTTTAACAATAGCTTCGTTACTAATAGCCTGTATTTTAACTAAAAATTGATGGCTATCCCAATCTTTATCTTTTAGGCTTAAACGAACAATTTGCCCAGGAATTACCTTAGTAATTTGCCATTCTGGTACTTCTATTTCTACTCTCAGTTCAGAACTATCAACTATTGTACACAACAAAGAGCCTGGTTTAATCGGTTGTGCTAAGTTTTGCATTAACTTATCCGCTTGTATAACTCCATTACAAGGCGATTTAATTTGAAATTGCTGTTGCTGTTTGCGTAAGAGTTGATACTCTAGGTTTGTATCTTTAATATTTTCAATTAATTGCTGAAAATCAGAAGTTAATTTAGCTAGCCTAGCTTTTGCTGCAATCAACTTATTATCCATTACATCTCTTTTAGTAATAATTTGATTTGTAAAACGTTTGTGGTTAAGAATAGCTGTAGCTAGTTTTGTCTGTACTTCTTGTTGCTTTTTTAATGCAACTTGGTAGTCAAGGTTTGCTTTCTCTACTACTAGCTGTGGGATTAAATTACTTGCTAAAAGTATTTGTTGTTTTTCTACTATGGTTTTGTAGTGATGAGCCAAAGCTTGAGATTTTTCTAAGTTAGTATAAAGCTCATCAATTTCCCCACCTAAACTTATTTCTGTTTGTTCCTGATTAAGCAATTGCTCTTTTGCAATA
>JAHFUF010000393.1 GCA_023265235.1 Blastocatellia bacterium | reverse complement strand
TTGGTATGGTGTAACTACCAGTAATGTTTTACCTCAGCTATATGAAGCAATTCGGCCTAATCTACGTGAAGGGGCAGACAACATAATGATGTTGCACACTGAGGTAGAAGGCCAACTTAACAGACCAATTCCAGCACTTTCTGCAAGTAAGCTACTGCAACTTAAAAACGGGATTAACTACTTAGCCCTAGGACATATCCATAAGAGTTTTGCCATTGAAAATTGGGCATTTAACCCTGGGTCACTTGAAGCAGCAACAATTGATGAGTATAGAGAAAAACGTGGGGCTTATCTTGTAGAACTAGTTGATGGTAAAGTAAATGCTCGGCTTGTACAAGGTTATACACAAAGAGCTTTTCAGTTTTTTGAATTTGATTTGTCCCCTTTTGAAGAAGCAGATGAAGCATCTAGGAAGTTAAATGAATTTCTCCTAGCACGTTGTGCTAGTGAGTTTATAGGAGAACCAATTATTGAAGTTACTCTACAAGGTAGACTTTCTTTTAAGAGTTCGCTACTAAAACTAGATGCAATAAAATCTGAAGTAAAAGAAAAAGCCAAACTTTTAGAAATTATTTTTCGCAATGAAACCATTCCTAGCCAATATGCTATAGCGGCTAACTTAGCAAGTGGCACCCCGCGAACAGAACGAGAAATGCAGGTATTAAAAGACTTAGTAGCACAAAACCCCCGCTATCGTGAAAAAGCTAGTGACCTAGCTAATTTGATTTTGGAAATGAAACGACTAACTTTAGCAGGTGAAACAGCAGAAAAATTATTAGAAGCATTGCAACAACAATTAATATCCCCTAAACTAAACCTCACAGAACCTCCTAGCATCGTTGATCTTGTTGAAAACAAATAGAGTTAGCACCTAGAGTTTAATCTCTAGATTATTATCAGACACTCTTAATTGAATATTAAGATTTTAATAATTATTTTTAGAATCAATGATTTACAAAACAAGTTGTATATATTCAAGTTTAGGAAACTGGCTATGGCTAATTGTTCTAATTTGCGTTGTTTTCGCCCTAAACCTAGTGATGAAGGACGTTGTTTAACTTGTCAAGCATTAGTTATTGGTACATTAGTTAAACAACGGTATGAAATCAAACAAACTGCTGGTCGTGGTGGGTTTGGGACAACTTATTTAACTAAAGATCGTGATCGTTTTAATGAATCTTGTGTATTAAAAGAATTAAATTTACCTTCTAAAGATTTGTTTGATTCTGAATTTGATAATGAATTAGACACAGCAGAACGTTTATTTAAGCGTGAAGCTCAAGTACTGCTCTCTTTGCAACACCCTGGCATACCTAAATTACATGCATATTTTCATGAAAATAATTACTCTTACCTAGTACAAGATTTTATTCCTGGGCATACTTTGGCTGAAGAAATAGAAAATAACAAACGAACTTTTGATGAAAAAGAAGCTCGTACATTGCTACTAGAATTAGCTGATATTTTAGAATATCTCCACGGCCAAGACCCACCAATTATTCATCGAGATATAAAGCCACAAAATCTAATGCGTCATGCGCGTGGCAAGCTTTTGTTAATAGACTTTGGTGCTGTATGCCAATCAGTTAATCCTACTAAAAGAACTTTAATTGGCTCGCCTGGCTACTCTCCTCCTGAGCAAATTGCTGGCAACCCTGTACCACAAAGTGATCTTTATGCAGCAGGAGCAACTATCTTACGTCTGCTTACTGGATTGCACCCAAGTCAGCTATTTAACAGTAAATCCCGGCAAATGGAATGGGAAAACAGCCCACAAATTAGTGCTAGGTTTGCAGCAATAATTAAACAATTGGTTGACCAGGATTTTTCACTAAGAATCCCTACTGCGACAGAACTAAAACAATGCTTACAAGAGCTTAATGATGAAACCCCTAGTACAGAAGTAAAAACACTTCTATTAGAATCTGAGGATGAATTACTAACCATAATAAACCAAGGTAGAGAAACACAGGATTTTCAAGTCCCATTAGATAGAGGCAACCCGCTACTAAGTGATCCTCAGCAATTTAATACTGCGCGTTTAGCTGATGAAGTAGGAAACTTAGAACCTATGTCTATACTACATTTGCTACAACGTTTTTACAAAGAGCGGTTTTCTGGAGAATTAATTTGTAGCAAAGGGATAATTTCTAAAACTATCTATTTTGAGTATGGGTCAATAGTCTTTGCTAACAGTACGCTTACTAGTGAAAGATTAGGAGAGATGTTAATTCGTATTGGGCGTATTAGCATTTCTGAATACGAGCAAGCAACAACATTAATGAGAGTACAAGGACTTAGGTTTGGGTCTGCTCTAATTGAGATAGGATGTGTTACTCCAGAAGAGTTACGCCCATTTATTGTAAGTCAAGTTGCAAACATTATTTATTCACTCTTTGATTGGAGTTCTGGTCAATATGGAGTTAAAGCTGCTCAGCCACAAAAAGAGGTAATTAAAATTTCTGTTTCTACGGCGGATATTATTTTTGAAGGTCTACGTCGTATGGAAACTACTGATATGATAAAAACTTGGCTAGGTGATTTTACACGTAAGTTAACTACTACTAGTGATCCTTGGTCGCTTTTTCGTGTATTAAACCTCCAGACCAAAGAAGCTTTTATCATATCTAGGTTAGACAGTGTTATGTCTGTAGAAGAAATTTTATCTCTAGGTGGATTATTAGAAACAGAAACCTTAAAAACTACTTGTGGTCTACTAGCAGTTGGAATTTTAGAATGGTCAGATGAAAACAATAAGTCAAATCGTCCAGATATTGCAATTGCTAACGTGTTAACAGGGCCTTTGGTACTACCTAATACTTTTGATATTCATACTGCAACACAGTATTGTTATGAGGTAGAAGCTTTAATAAAAACTATTCCTGAAACCAATTATTATCAGTTTTTTGGTGTAGCTCCAGATATCAAAGAAGATGAGCTTAGAGAAAAATATATTCAACTAGCAAGAAAATTTCATCCTGATCGTCACACTCAGTTAGTTAACTATAAGTTAAGCTTAAACACAGAATTAGAAACCGTTTTTCAACATATTGTTGACGTTTACGCTATTTTAAGTAATCGTAGATCAAGAGCAACATACAACCGTAATTTGCTAGAAAACAACATCACAAACCCTATTGCTCCAGTAAAAGCCATAGATAAATCAACTATACTTACTCCATTTCAGAGCGATATTAAGCTATCTACTATCCCAGCATCTACTAATAATTTACCTAATAACAAGCTTGATAACACCACAGGTATAACCCTTTCTGTAGCTGAACTAGAAGTAGGTGAACATCAAACCCCTGAGTATGCTTGGATAAAAAAAGGTTTAGCTTTTTTTAATACAGGTCATTTTGAGCATGCTTCTCGTGCTTTTTGGGCAGCGACTATGGTGGCACCAGATGAGCCAGAGTACCATATTTATTTGGCTCATTGTTTAGCAATGTTAAAAGGATGTTCTGAAGAAGCAGAAAAAGAATTTCTTAAAGCAATAGAACTATCACCTAATAATGCTGATTACTATGCACAATTAGGACTGTTTTATCAGAATATAAACCTAACCAAACAAGCAGAAAAAATGTTTGATAAAGCACTAGATCTTTGCCCAACCCACCTAGTAGCACTGCGGGCAAAGCTATGCTAGCACCAAAATTAACGCTTTTACATATAGTTAGAGGATTTCATTAGCCTTCCTGGCTTTTTATATTTATAATTGGTTGTTTTTAGTTAAACTTAAAACTACTTTTGATAAAAAAGCCTGAAAGAAATTTTATAAAATGTTAATCCTTAAGGATAATATTATTTCGGAGGTTGGGTAATGTTGGCCTGTTCTAATCCACGTTGTGCTTCCCCTAAGCCAAGTGAAACAGGTCGTTGTCTCACATGTCAATCTTTGTTTGTTGGTACTTTGGTTAGGCATCGTTATGAAATTCAAAAAATTGTTGGTAAAGGTGGTTTTGGTACTACTTACTTAATCAATGATCAAGATTGTTTTAATGAATCGCGTATCTTAAAAGAATTATCTCCTCGGCCTGCTTCAAACAGCGAAGATGAAGAGGACTTAGGGCTTACAGCAGAGCGTCTTTTTCGTCGTGAAGCACAAGTACTACTTAACTTACAGCACCCTGGTATACCTAAGTTATATGCTTATTTTACAGATAAAGATTATTCCTATCTAGTTCAAGATTTTATTCCTGGCAACACTTTGGCAGAAGAAATTGATAAGCATAAACATGTATTTTCTGAAGCAGATATTCGTTTTGTACTACTAGAATTAGCTGATATTTTAGATTATTTACACACACGTACCCCTCCAATAGTCCATCGTGATGTAAAACCTCAAAACTTAATGCGTCATAGCAATGGTCATTTACAATTAATTGACTTTGGTGCTGTATGTTTGGCAGTTTCTGGAGCAGGAGCAACCACGTCTCAAACTTTAATTGGCTCTCCTGGTTATGCCCCACCAGAACAAATCTTTGGCCACCCTGTACCACAAAGTGACCTTTATGCTGCTGGAGCAACTGCACTTCGTTTGTTAACAGGCACACATCCTAGCCAATTTTTTAACAACAGAACTCAACAAATGGAATGGCAGTCTAAAGTTAATGTGAGTCCAGAATTTGGTATTATTCTTAGCGATTTACTAGCTAGAGATGCAAAAAAACGATTACCTAGTGCTATTGAGCTTAAAGCACGACTAGAAAAACTAACGCCCGAAGAATTTGTTACTATAAATTTGGACTTACCTTCATTTAACTCACAGCTTAGTAATAGTGGAGAAACACTTTGTTTTCCTAGTGAAGACAATAATGAATATAATTTATCAAATAATGTTCAAGTAGAGGTTAAAATTTCTTCTTTTGTAGACTCGCAAGAACTTTCCACAATAGAAGTAGAGAGTTTTGAACCTAAACCTTTAGAACAAGTATTAAGTACTCCTCCAGATGAAACAGGAGACCTACAACAAAATTCTATTATTTTGCTTTTGAGAAAGTTTTATCAAGACAAAGTAAGCGGTTATTTAGTTTGTAGTATAAATGATATAACCAAGATTATTTACCTAGACAAAGGATTAGTAGTTTTTGCTAGTAGTAATGTTTTCTCTGATAGGCTAGGAGAATTTTTGTTGTCAGCAGGACGTATTACTCAAGAAGACTTTAGTAGAGCGTCTGAATTAATGAAGGTAAAACATATACGTTTTGGCTTAGCACTAGTAACAATGGAAGTGCTTAAGCAAGCAGATTTACGCTTATTGGTTATTGAACAAGTATCAAATATAGTTTACTCGCTGTTTAATTGGACTAAAGGTGTATATAAATTTTGGCAAAAAACTCCACCAGAAGAAGAATTTAAGATTTCTCTCTCAAGTAGCGAAATAATCCTACAAGGTCTTCAGCGTCTAGAAAACACTGCCCTGCTTAAATCTTGGGTAGGTGATTTCTCTCGTAAACTCTGTGTTACCAATGACTCAGAGAAACTCTATAAGTCTGTGAAATTAGACCCTAAACAA
>JAHFUF010000392.1 GCA_023265235.1 Blastocatellia bacterium | reverse complement strand
TCGCTATGCTCAAGAAAATGAAATTGAAGCTAAACTTGTCCCTGAAGGTATTGAGGGACGAGTACCTTACAAAGGCCCTATTGCAGCAATGGTTGTACAATTAGTTGGGGGGCTACGAGCAGGAATGGGTTATTGTGGATGTGCAACAATTAAAGAATTACAAGAAAAATCTAAATTTATTCGCATCACTAGTGCAGGATTAAAGGAAAGCCATGTCCATGATGTAATAATCACTAAAGAAGCACCTAATTATCGGCTGGAACAATAAATTAAAAACAATCTTAATCCAATAGTCTAAATAATACTTATTATGTTTTAGTAGTAAAAAGCATATACATCCCACTAGCAGCAAATAGTAGGTTGGGACCCCAAGCAGAAAGTAGTGGTGGGAGTAGTTCATAACGCCCTAGTTGATTAAATAACTCTAAAGATCCCCAAAAAGCAATTGCAATAAAAATGCTTACCCCTACACCTGCTAACGCGCCTCGTTTACCAATAGCAAAGGCAAAAGGAATACCCATTAATGCCATAACTAAACAAGTAAGTGGGCTAGCAATTTTTGTATGTAGCGCGATTTGTAGGCTTAAGACATCAACCCCACTCTCACGAAGCTCTTCAATTTGAGCAAGCAATTGCTCAATATTCATTTTGCTTGATTCAGGAGCTTGTTGTTTAAAATATTCTGGTGTTTCAGCTAGTTTAATTTTTAAATCTCTAATACGTTCAATAGATTTTACTGATCCTCCTTCAAAAGTACGTATAAACCCGCCATTTAAAACCCATTGCTGACTTTGGTTGTCCCAAGTAGCTTCTTTAGAAGATATGCGACTCAAGAGACCACCGCCCTCTGGGTCAACTTCATAAATTGAGAGTCCAGCAAACTTATTAAGTTTAGTATCAAAATATTGAAAATGAACTAAACGACCGTCTTTAGCTAAAAACCATTTTCGACGGTTTTGATAAAAGGTTTGGGCTGGTAATTGTCCACCTTTTATTACATAACGTAGGTATTCTTGACGACGATTAGCAAAAGGTAAAACATACTCTTGAGAAGCAAGTAAAAATCCACCTGCAATAATAGAATATAAAAGTACTGGTAAGGCTAAACGGTAAAGGCTCTGTCCACTAACGTTAAGTGCAATTAATTGGCTAGTTTTCCCAAACAATCCAAAAGTCACTAAAACTGCCACTAGCACAGCAAAAGGTGTTGCATAATGAAAGATTTGTGGTACCAAAAATAACAAATAGTTAGCTACTGTGATAAAGCTAATATTGTTTTCTACAATACTGTTGGTTAATTCAAAGAGAGTAAAGACTAAGAAAACACTGGTAAGCCCTAATAAAACTATTAAAAAATGCCTAAGCATATCAGTCAAAATCATTCTATCAATCAAACGCGGAAAACCAAAAGTAACTCGATTAGAAGTAGTTTGTTTTACTTCTCCTTGAAAAAATTTTTCTACTCTATTTAAGACAGGATAAAACCGTTCAACAATGCCTATAACACTATCTCTTAGCCATTGATAACGTGCTAGCATTAAGAGTCCAAATAGCGAAATAGTAATATTAGCCATCCAAACACCAACAAAAACCGGCACAACCCCTTGTCTAGCTATATCTTCACCCAAAATAAAAATTAGATAATAAGATAATGTTACACCAATACCTATAATTAGCCCTGAAGAACGCCCTCCCCTAGAAACCACCATTCCTAAAGCTACACCAGTAAGAGCAAAGACTAGACAAGCTATTGGTAAGGCAAAACGTTTGTGTTTTTCTACTGCAAGTAATAATTGTTGTTTTTTATCTGTTGGAACACTTGAGTTAAAAAGCTCTGGTAAGGTCTGTGTTTCTGGCCCTTCACTTACTACATTTACTTCGCTACGTGCTGACCCATTATTTGTATTATCAGACGAAGTATTATCTTTTGAGGATAGGTTCAATCTTAAAGAAGTAGTACTAAAAGAGTAGGTAGAAGCTTTTTCTTGGTCTTTACGCTTTAGTTGAAAGCCATCATAAATGTAACCATTGTAGAGTTGTAGTTCAGAAAGCTCTAGGCTTTCACCAATTTGTAATGCTCCTTCACGAGCAACTAAAATTTTTGGTTCAGTTTCAAGATTTTCCTGAGTAGCAACAAAAACCTGTTTCCATTTGGCTTGTTGTTTATCGATATCGCGAATAAAAATAAGCCTACCTGGAATACTTTCTTCAAAAACCCCAGGTTTAATTTGATCTGTTAGACCTTGTAGTAAGAGCTGAGTTTGTGTTTTTTTAAGCGCGTTAAGTGATTTCATTGCATGAGGAAGCAGGTATGCAGTGTTATAGCTAGTAAAAACACTAACCATTAAAGCTAATAGTAATACTGGCAGCAACAGTCGCCATCGCCCAATACCACCAGCACGCAGTACAATTAGCTCACTATCACTTGCCATGCGCCCTAGTCCCATCAAAATTCCTAATAATAAAGAAATAGGTAGGGTAAAGACCAAAATACTTGGTAGTAAAGAGAGAACTAAAAGAAGCAGTGGACGATTACTTAAACCACGTCTGGAAAAAATCACAAATAATTCAGAAAAGCGATTAGCTTCATGAACAAAAATTATTGCTGTAAGCAATAATAAACTGAGGAAAAAATAAGGTAATATTTCTCTGATTATGTAACGATCAATAATGCGGAACATAGCTAAACCAACCCCAAAGTGCCGTAGAGTTTAACACAGTGTTTACTGTTGAACTATTTATTTAAACAGCTATTGAAGAAAAAAGTTAGTATGTTAAAAAGATTAAGTGGTTGCCTTAGGTTTAGGCTTTTGCTTGGTAAGCAAATAATCAACAATTCGATTAGTGGAATCTAGGGTTGCACGAGCAATACCATAATGTAAATCTTTCTCAATACATACACAACATCCCGTTAATTCAAGCCTACGTAAATCAACATACATATCGACCATTACCACAACTAAATTATCTGTAAGAAAAGCGGGGTTTAGTTTTACTGCTTTACGTAGATAAACATCAACAGGAACAGGAAGAGCTTCTTTAAGGGCTTCAACAGTTGCTTTAGCAATGGATTCTATTTGGATTTGTTCTTCAGTGCTATCAAATGATGTTATGCCTATAAAACTTTGGTCTTGAAAGCGAAGCTTTACTGCTGCTTCATAACCTCCTTCTTCGCATTCAATAATTTCTGCGTCTAAGAGCTTTAATCTACGTACAGCCATAACAAGTTACCTATCCTCAAATTTTAAATTTCTAATTATTCTTAGGCTGCTTAGTTTTCCAATAGCACTGCTTGAACCTGTTCTAGTACCCAATCAATTTCTTCACGAGTAATTACTAAGGGTGGGGCAAAGCGAATTACTTGTTGGTGAGTTTCTTTTGCTAGTATTCCACGTTTGCTTAAAGCCTCACAAAATGGACGTGCTGGGCCAGATTCTTTATTAATCTCAAGCCCAATAAGTAAACCTTTTCCTCGTACTTCTTTAACATGCGAACTATCAATATTTCGTAATTTCGAGAGAAAATATTCTCCTAATTCACTAGCACGCTCTGGCAAATGCTCATCAATAAGCACATTTAGTGCTGCACTTCCACAAGCACAAGCTAGAGGATTACCACCAAAAGTACTTCCATGATCGCCTGGGCGAAATAGATCCATAACCTCTTTATCAGCTAAAATTGCAGAAACAGGATAGAGTCCGCCTCCTAAAGCTTTACCAACAACTAGGATATCCGGTTTGACCTCTTCATATTGACAGGCAAACATTTTACCTGTACGTCCTAAACCTGTCTGGATTTCATCTGCAATTAATAGCACTTTGTTTTCGCTACAAATACGTCTAGCCTCACTAATAAAACCTTTTGGTGGAAGTAAAATTCCTCCTTCACCTTGAATTGGCTCAAAAAGAAAAGCAACAGTATTTTCATTAATAGCAGAGGCTAAAGCATCAGCATAACCATATTTAATTATGTGAAACCCTGGAGTAAATGGGCCAAAATCTTCTTTATACTGTTCTTCAGAAGAAAATCCAACTACAGTTGTAGTTCTACCATGAAAATTATTTTCGCAAACTAGTATTTCTGCTTTGTTTGGGGCTATACCTTTTACCCTATAGCCCCATTTACGCGCAGCTTTAATTGCTGTTTCTACTGCTTCTGCGCCGCTATTCATTAGTAAAGCTTTGTCCATTTGTGAAACTTCGCATAGAAGTTTCATAAAAGTCCCCATTTGGTCATTATGAAAAGCTCGTGAAGTAAGAGTAACCTTGTCAAGTTGTTCTTTCATTGCAGCAATTATTTTTGGATGTCTATGTCCTTGATTAAGTGCTGAGTAACTACTTAACATATCTAGGTAACGGTTTCCATCAGTATCCCAAACCCAAACACCTTCAGCTTTTGAAATTACTATTGGTAATGGATGATAATTATGAGCACCATATTGCTCTGCTAATTGGATGTGTGGCATAAATTTCCTTTAACACTGCTATATAAATTATTAATTAAATTAACGCCCAGAGATAAATCACTGGGCTATTGTCAAATGCCCCTAACAGGGCATTAAAAGCTTAAGATGTTTTAGAACCAATAGCTTACAAAGCAAATTCCATGTACTATGTACTATATATTTAGAGAACTTAAAAAATTTATGAGGGGTTTACTCTTGTCCTGTGTCACTATCACTAAGTTCTTAGTCTATAAACATATAGTCTACAAAAATTTAGGTTATTTATTTTTGGCTTTTTCCAGTATTTGTTCATAATAGCTTAAATACAAAGGCATGATTTTTTCTGTTGAAAATTTTTCTATTGCTATTTGTCTAGCAAATTGTCCCATTTTACGCTGTAGGTTATCGCTAGACAAAATTTTAATAGCATACTTAGCCATACCTTCAATATCACCAACCTCTGCTAAATAACCGCTTTCCCCATCTGCAATAACTTCTGGCAACCCTCCAACATTACTAGCAATAACAGGTACTTCACAAGCCATCGCTTCTAGGGCAGAAAGCCCAAAAGACTCTGTTTCACTAGTTAATAACAAAAGATCCGCAACAGATAGATAATCAACAATCCCTGGTTGTTTCCCAACAAAACAAACACTTTTACTAACACCCATTTGACGTGCTAGCCACTCGCCTTGAGCTTTTTCTGGGCCATCGCCTACCATTATCAGTCGCGATTTTACCTTGTTTTGTATTGCAGCAAAAATACGTACACAGTCTGTAATTCGCTTTACTGGTCGGAAGTTAGAGACATGCACAACAAGTTTTTCGCCATTAGGAGCAAGCTTACTACGTAATTGTTCATTTTGACGGCGGAAATAATAACTAGGATCTATAAAGTTAGGAATTACAGAAATTGTGTCACACCCTATATCAAAAACTTGGCAAGTTTCTTGTTGTAAATAAGAAGATACGGCTGTAACTCCATCAGACTTTAAGATTCCAAACCTAGTAATTGGTAAGTAGGAACGATCAGCCCCTACAAGAGTAATATCTGTTCCATGTAATGTAGTTACAATAG
>JAHFUF010000019.1 GCA_023265235.1 Blastocatellia bacterium | reverse complement strand
CTCAGATGAAGGGGATACTTTACTTGATATAATGGCAGCCTTAAAAAAAGGTCGTCGCCCTAATATTTTTGCTGCTCAAAATACTACTTTAGGCGTAGTAGCAACCAATGCTAGGTTAACCAAATCTGAGGCTACCAAACTAGCATCAATGTCACATGCAGGACTCTCTCGAACTATCAACCCAGTTCATACTCCTTTAGATGGCGATACTATTTTTGCTTTATCTACTGGAGACTATTATCAGGATGTAGATATGATTACTTTAGGCGCATTAGCAGCAGATGTAATGGCTAGTGCTGTACTAAATGCCATTCAAGCTGCTACTTCCTATCAATCAATACATGCGGCGGCAGATTTAATAAAACTATGATTTCTAGTGTTGCTCATTGCACGCTAAATCTTAGCTTAGAAGAAATCCTTGCGTTTAGTCTCCATCTTCCTAGTAGTAGCTATCCTTGCTTACTAGATAGCTGTAACTATCAAAACTATGAACTCTACACAGGACGTTACTTAATTGCAGCTTATCAACCAGAAAATTGCCTGCAAGTAACTGATAATACTAGCTATCTGCTTTCTCGACAGCAAGAAAAAGTTGTTAATGGCAATGTAATGGCTTTCCTAGATGAAGTTTTGGATGAGTGGAGGGTTAGCCTCCAAGAACAATTGCCAGCAGATTTTCCTTGTAGTAACGGTGCTGCAATAGGCGTTTTTTCTTATGATTTAGGCAGATATTTTGAGCGTATTCCCAAAATAGCCAAGTCTAATCATTTTGCCCCAGCTTTGCTTTTATGCTTTTACACTGTACTAATTGTTTATGATTATTTTCACGATAAAGCAACGCTAATTGCTTGTAGCCAAAAGCCTAATCAAGCTGACTCACGCCTTAAAGCGGCACTATCTCAACTAGAACGAATGGGAAAATCTGCTCCTAAACTAAGTCTTAGTAATAAAGGAAGAAAATATCAATATAAATCAACCTTTACTAAAGAAGCTTACCTAAGTACAGTAGAAAAAATAAAAGCTTATATAAAAGTAGGAGATATTTATCAAGCAAACCTAACTCAACAATTTCAATTTAATTTACTAGGACTAGATGCTAGTGAGATTTTCCTTAAGATTCGTACACAGTTTCCTGTCCCATTTGCAGCATATTTCAAAACCCCTAATTGGTCAGTTGTTAGTGCTTCTCCAGAATGCTTTCTTGAGTGTCAAGGAAGAGACGTTGCTGCTTATCCTATTAAAGGCACAAGGGCAAGAGGCGTTGATACTAAGTCTGATAACCAGTTGGCAAACGAGTTAATTAATAGTGAAAAAGATCGAGCAGAAAATATTATGATCGTAGATTTATTGCGTAACGATCTAGGGCGAGTTTCAGAAATTGGCTCGATTGATGCTAGTAGGATCTTGTCTTTGCAAGCACTTCCAACTGTGTTTCATTTAACTTCAAAAGTCAGTGGAAAGCTGCGAGAAGATATAAAGCTAAGTGATTTACTTAAAGCAACTTTTCCCTGTGGTTCAATCACAGGAGCACCCAAGCTACGTGCAATGGAGATTTTAGAAGAAATTGAACCAACTAGGAGAGGTTTATCAATGGGGTCAATCGGTTGGTTAGGTTACAATGGTGATTTGGGCTTAAATGTAGCAATTCGCACGCTTTTTATCCAAAACGAGCAAGGCTACTTTAATGTTGGCGGTGGGGTTACGGCTGATTCTGACCCTCTAGCAGAATATGAAGAATCTTTAGTCAAGGCTCAAGCAATGTTTCAAGCTATTGGACTGGAAATTATTGGGAATAACAAGGTGTAGGGGCGAACCTATGTGTTCGCCCTCTTTGATTTTATAAGAAGGGCGAACACATAGGTTCGCCCCTACTTTTATGTGACTTTTTTGCTAATGTGAGGTTTATTTCATAGCATTCATTTTTTTTATCAAAGTATTGATTGCCATTGCTACAGAAAAAACAGCTAAAATTAATCCTATTATCAGAAAAATAGGTGCAGTATTGTATTTTTTATCTGACAAATAACCAATCAAAATAGGTACAGCAAAAGAGCTAGGAATAGAAAAAGCTATGCCTACCATTACCATTGCACTACGCCATGATTTATCTAGCCTTGGTTCTTTATTTTGATCCATATATTTTTATTCGTTTGGGCTTAAATTCTGGAATAGCCTAGGATCATTCCTAGGATCAATACCAGGGTCATTAGGCTTAGGAGTAGGGCTAGGGTTAGGATTAGGAGGCTGCTCTTGATTGATTTTAAGAGGTGCTAGGCTTTTAGTAGCTAGTTTAGAAACCTCAATAAAAGGTTGCGGGTATACTCCAATAAATATTGTTAAAATAGTAGCAATTGTTAAAGTCACAGTAGCATTAATATTTAGATTAACTGGTTTATCGTCTGATGGGGGTTCAATAAACATTGCTTTGATAATTTGAGCATAATAGTAGAAAGAAATTACTGTATTAAGTACAGCTAAAACTGCAAGTCCATTAAGCCATTCATTATCAGCTTTTATTAAACCTGCAAAGAGCAAATATTTTCCAACAAATCCTGATGTAGGAGGAATTCCAGCTAAACTAATAAGAAAAACCAGCATCATTACTGCTAACATTGGGCTTTTCTTAACTAACCCATTAAGGTGTTCTAGTCTATCTCCTTTTATGTCATCACGCCTTAAAAGAATAATCACAGCAAAGGCACCTAAATTCATCAAGGTATAAGCTAAAATATAAAATATTAAACCTGTGTAACCTATTTCATTACTTGCAATTACTCCAAGCAAAATATATCCAGCTTGTGAAATAGAAGAATAAGCTAACATTCGCTTGGTGTTTTTCTGTGTCATTGCTGCAATATTACCTATGGTCATAGTTAATCCTGCAACAATTATTAACATTGGCAACCAACCTGGTAATTCTTTTATTGTTCGCAAAGCAGGAAAAGCAACTAGGAAGATTCTTGCTAACATTGCATAACTAGCCGCTTTTACTCCTACAGACATAAATGCTGTTACAGGTGTAGGCGCGCCTTCATAAGCATCTGGTGCCCACATATGAAAAGGGACTGCGGCAACCTTAAATAATAACCCTGCACCTATTAAGGTAATAGCCAAAGCTAAAAGGTAATGTGCTCCAAAGCCAATGTTTGAATCTGCGGCTAAAATCACTAAAGAGATTTTTATTGCAATTTCTAATAAATTCGTCTGTCCAGTAACGGCATAAATCAAAGAAATACCATAAAGAAAAATACCTGATGAGAATGCTCCTAGTAAAAAATATTTTAATGCTGCTTCATTAGACCTATCATTGTATTTAAGATAACCAACTAGAACATAAACGGAAATTGCCATTAACTCTAGGGAAACATAAAACATCAGTAAATTATAGCTTGATGCCATAAACATCATCCCTACAGTCGCAAACAGTAGTAGGCTATAATAATCTCCATGCAATTCTTTTTCTGTTTCCAAATATTTGATAGAAATTGCAATAGACATAGCCGCAGCAATTAAGACTATTGCCTTAAAAATAAAAGAAAAATGGTCTATCATATACATCTGATAGAAAATCAATGTAGGTAATGTAGCTTTAGTCGCATAGTAAACTTGAACTAGACCAAGAGCAGTAAAAGCAATACCTAACAAGCTAGCATAAGCAGTAAGAGTTTTTTTCCCTCTAGGTAGCAAAATATCTAACACCAACACAAAACAAGCAAACACTGTCAATTGCAGTTCTGGCATTAAAAACAATGTTTCTTTCCAAGATGGAAGTACTTGCAATAACATATGCTACCTCAATAAAAAATTTGCTTGCGTTGTCTCTTTGCTACTAATCATTGTGTTGCCTCATTAACTGATGATGGCTTTTCTTTACTACTACTAGGGCTAGGTGTTGGGCTAGCTGTTGGATTTGGAGTAACCTGAGGGGTTGGTGAAGGGGTTTGTTGTACTGTTGGAGATTGTCCCCAATGGACTCTTTTAGCTGGATCAAAATAAAAAGGTTTTACTTGTTTTACTATAGTATTTGTTGGCTGCTGGATATAATCTAAAATTGGTTTAGGGTAAATGCCTATAGCAAAAACCAAAAATAATAGCGGTGCAAAATATAGCCATTCGCGCCAATTTAAGTCTGTTAAGGTTTGGTTTTTCTCATTTTCAATTTCGCCAAAAAACACTCTTTGAAAAAGCCAAAGCATATAACCAGCACCTAAAACAATTCCTACTACACCAAACCCAGCCCATTTTGGGTTAGCCTCAAAGACTCCTCTTAAAAGCAAAAACTCCCCAATAAAACCATTAAGCATAGGAAGCCCTATAGAACTTAAAGTAAAAATCATAAAAACGGCTGCGTACTTTGGCATTTTTTGGGCAATTCCACCATATTCAGAAATTAAGCGAGTATGGCGGCGTTCATAAAGTACGCCTACTAGTAAAAACAATGCCCCAGTAGAAATTCCATGATTAATTTGTTGCATTATTGAGCCGTTAATCCCATTAGGGTTAAATGCAAACATTCCTAGCATAGCAAACCCTAAGTGACTTACAGAAGAATAAGCAACCAAGCGTTTCATGTCCTTTTGAGCCATAGCACAAAGTGCTCCATAAATAATGCCAATTATTGCTAAAGGAATAACTATATTTAATACTCTTTGGTCTTGGCAAGCATCGCCTAAAATAGGCAAGTTAAAGCGTAAAAACCCATAAGTGCCCATTTTTAATAAAATGGCAGCTAGAATAACTGATCCGGCTGTTGGCGCGTCTGTATGGGCATCTGGTAGCCATGTGTGAAAAGGAAACATTGGGACTTTAATTGCAAAACCAATTGCAAAACCAGCAAATAGCCATAACTGTAACCCTATAGGGATTAAGGAAAATCCGTTAATCCCCCGAGCACTACCCATTGCTTGCATAGCCCAAATATTAAATGTTCCATTAGGTGAAATAGCTGTGTCTGCTGCATTTGCAAGCATTGCTAACATTGGCTGGTTGCCTTGAGCAATGGTTTCTACAGCCACTTGATAAGCCCCTGGAGCACTAGCTACAGTGTCAGGAAACATAAAATAAAGTTTAATTATTGCTAGTAAAACTAAAACTGAACCTACCAAAGTATAGAGGAAAAACTTAATTGCTGAGTAAAGCCGTCTTTCTGAACCCCAAATTCCTATTAGGAAATACATAGGCACTAACATAACTTCCCAAAAGACATAAAATAAAAACATGTCTACTGCAACAAAAGTGCCTAACATTCCTGTTTGTAACATTAAGAGAAAAATATAATATTCCTTAAGTCTTTCGTTAATGGCTGACCAGGAAGAAAAAATGGCAATTACCCCTAACAAAGTGGTTAGTATTACCATACTTAAACTTAAGCCATCTATACCAATTTGGTAGCGAGCACCAATAAGAGGGATCCACTCGTAATCTTCAATAAATTGAAGTCCACGAAGTGATTTATCAAAATTGAAAACTAATGGCAAAGAAACTAGGAAGCAAAGTAGTGCCCAAACATTAGCAAAAAGACGAATTACTTCTTTTTGAGTTTTAGGAACAAAAATCAAAATTATTGCGCCTAGTAGCGGCAACCAAGTTACCAAGGAAAGAATAGGTATGCCAAAAAGTTTCATAACGCTCCAAAGCCACATAGAATTTTCTTAAATAGGGTTTCAATATAGATCTGTATTGGGAACATGGGCATCTCGCCCACCTTTATAGCAACACCTTATCTATTTAGGGGCTGGTGTTGCTATTATCTTTGGTATTGCAGGAAAATATTGACTATATAACTCTTGTATTGCTTGATATTCCAACCCAATAATAATCAAAACTAATCCAACAACCATTACTAAAGCATAGTTATTTAGAAAACCTGTTTGAAAAGTACGTACTAACACTGAACCAGCGCGAGTAAACCAACCTGTAAGGTTTACTAGTAAATCAAGCCCATAACGATCCATTGATCCAGACAAAATGCTTACACCACGAGTAATTAAAGCTGAACCATTAGGAATAGCATCTACACCATGTTTATCTGCTTCACCTAGTAAATCATTGAATTTATTTATTAATGACGCTAGTTTTACATCTAATAAATCATCCCAGTACCATTTATTTGTACTAAGTTGATAGAAAGGCTTTAGTTTGATAGCTAAGTCTTCTGCAATGTGCGGGTTTTTTACATAAATATGATAAGCAGCATAAGCCATTGTTCCTGACCAAGCCATTGTTACAAGAGCTAAAATAATATCTACTGTACCAAAAGCATGAAGCGTAAATGAATTAATAACAGGGCTTAGCCAAGTTTCAATCCAATTGTAACCAACTGGTAAGCCAATAAATCCAGCTACAGCAGCAAAAAAAGCTAAAACAATTAATGGTAGAGTCATTATAGACGGAGATTCTTTTGGATCAGCAACTAGGGCACTAACAATAGGAGGGTTTAAATTAATTCTTTCTGCTTTATCCTTAGATTCTTCTATATTAAAAGATCCTATGTCGTTGGTAGTAGCTTCTGTGGTGTTTGAAATAGCTTCTGTGTTTGTTGTACTAGGAGTTACAGCGCGAATCTTAAAACTGCCTCCATCATTTTTTTGATCAATATTTTTATTAGCTTCCTGATTACTTTCTTCTTCACCACCATCACTTGCTGTTTGTCCAAGGAATTTTTGCTCTGACCAAAAAGTTAATGCCATCAGTCTAGTCATATAAAAAGCAGTAATACCAGCAGTAAGAAACCCTAAAAACCACAACATTTTACCTATTGCAGGATGAAAAAGCGTGGTAGAAAAAGTTTTTGCTAAAATCTCATCTTTACTCCAAAAGCCTGCCAAAGGTGCAATACCACAAATCGCAAGCCAAGAAACTACCATTGTCTTATGTGTAATAGGGAGATATTTCTTCAAGCCTCCCATTCGGGTAATGTCTTGCTCATTATTCATTGCATGAATTACGCTGCCAGCACCAAGAAAAAGTTGTGCCTTAAAAAAAGCATGTGTAATAACGTGAAAAACTCCTGCAACAAAAGCCCCTACACCACAGCCTAAAAACATAAAACCTAGCTGGGAAATAGTTGAATAAGCCAAAATTTTCTTAATATCTTTTTGAGTAATTGCAATAGTAGCAGCAACAAAAGCGGTTAAACTGCCAATAATAGCAATAATTAGCATCATGACGAGTGAACGCTGAAAGACAAAGTTCATTCTTGCAAGTAGGTAAACGCCTGCTGTGACCATAGTAGCGGCATGAATTAGAGCGGAAACTGGTGTTGGGCCTGCCATTGCATCTGGTAGCCAAATATAGAGCGGGAATTGGGCACTTTTTCCTGTTGCTCCAATAAATAAACCTAGGGCAATAAACGACATTATTCCAAAAGTACCTAATGCTTCTACTGGGTAGTTTTGTACTAGCCTAGCAATTTCTTGATACTCTAATGTGCCAAAAGTCGAAAACACCCCAATTATAGCTAAGATAAACCCTAGGTCGCCGATCCTATTGATAATAAAAGCTTTTTTACTAGCTTCTGCGGCTTCTTTATGTGTCATATAAAAGCCTATTAACAAATAGGAACAAAGTCCCACACCTTCCCAACCTACAAAAGTCATCAAGAGGTTTGACCCTAAAACCAGAGTCAACATCATAAACATAAACAAGTTAAGATAGGCAAAGAAGCGTCCAAACCCTGTTTGACCGTGCATATAGCCAATAGCAAAAATATGTATTAACAGGCCAACAAAGGTAACAAATAAAGCATAGAGCACTGAAAGGTGATCAATTTGATAAGCCCACTGAATGTTTAGATCTACCAAGCTATTTTCAGGAGTTATTGGAGTAGTATTTGAGCTAATAAAAGCTTTACCACCAGAAATCCAAGTGTAGTTAAGCGTTTTAGAAATATAGGGTTTAGCTTGATTTTCTGGCTGTTTTGACCAAGCGGAATAATTAACAAAAGCTGTTACAGAAAGCACAAAAGCTAAAAACACCGTTGCTACAGCCACACCACCCACGAGCTTTTCAGAAAAGTTAAAGCGCCGTGCTAGTAGGCCATTAATTAAAAATCCTAATAATGGCAGTATTGGAATTAACCAGATTAAATCCATAGAGTTACCATTTCATTAAGTCGATTTCGTCTACAGCAACAGTTTCTTTGTTTCGATAGAAAGCAATAACAATACCTAGTCCAACCACAGCCTCAGCCGCCGCAACAACAATAACAAAAATTGTAAATATTTCTCCCATATAGGCGTTCTTGCCTTCGCTTTGTAAAAACCAATAGCGGGAAAAAGCAACTAAGTTAATGTTTACAGCATTAAGAATCAACTCAATAGACATAAAAATCACAATCACATTACGACGTGTTAAAACACCTGCAACGCCTATAACAAAAAGTAGCCCACTAAGGACTAAAAAGTTATTAATATTGACATTAAAAATACCTTCCAGCAGCCTCTCCTTGACCCCTGATGGAGACACGGTTTGAGCTTGTAATAAAATAGGTATGATATTAAATAGATTAATCATAAATTTTTTCTTGTTTACGTTCACGAGCCAAACGTACTGCCCCAATAATTGCAACTAAAAGTACAAGAGAGGCGATTTCAAAAGGAAGCACTGTTTTAGTATAAAGCTCTTGGCCTATTTTAATGGTATTTTGAGAAATATTATGACTAGGAGAAAGGTTTGGGTTATTTTGAGCCTGTTCTATTTTTGGTGGTGCTGGAGAAGCTAGAGTAAAAAAATTACCCTTTTGTGTTTGTAAAAGTATGGCAATAATGCCTAAGCCAAGAAAAAATGTTAATGCTCCTCCAATTAAAAGCTGGCGGGTAAACATTTTGTTATCTTCTTCTTTTGCATTTACTAGCATAATTACAAAAATAAATAGTACTAAAACTCCACCAACATAAATTAGGATTTGTACTCCAGCAACAAACTCTGCATGCACTAAGAGATAGAGTCCAGCAGTAGCAACTAGGGTTGAAATTAAAAGTAGCGCGCTATGTACTGCACTGCGAGCAGTAATCATAAAAATAGCAAACAGTATTGCTACTACAGCAAGTAAATAAAAAAGCACTGCTTCTAAACCAACCAATTTCATAAATCACCTATTTATTTATCGTGCGATTCATTGGCAAAGGTTGAACTTCACGTAAATTAAAATCTCGTGAATTTTTATTAATTTGACCTAGCATTATCCAAGTTAGAGGAACTGTAACAATAAATGCTGTACTAATTAAAAACACGTAACCTAAAGTAGAAATCTCTAGCATATTGTTTTGAGAAACAATTAAGGCTAGTTCTTGACCTAAAACTAAAAATGTAGCTGTTAGCATTATATTTGCTAAAGCAGCAGGAATCATCCATTTCCAGCTTAACTCCATTAATTGATCATAGCGATAACGCGGTAAACTCCAACGTATCCAGAAAAATAGATAAAGTAGTGCCAGGGTTTTTAGCCCAAATACTCCTATAGAGGCTAAAACAAAAAATGTCGAACCGGGAGTAAACAAATAGCTTAACCCTGGTAAATACCAACCGCCTAAAAATACTGTTACAGCAATTGCTGAGACAATTAGCATGTTGGCATATTCGGCGATAAAAAAAAGTGAAAATCTAAACCCACTATATTCAGTATGATAACCCGCTACTAGTTCTGATTCTGCTTCTGGCAAATCAAATGGAGCGCGGTTAGTTTCTGCGATCCCGCTAATTAAGTAAATTAAAAAGCCTAAAGGTTGAAACAAAATATTCCAAATATGTAAGCGTTCTTGGGTGATTACCATATCTTGCAAGGCAAGGGTTTTAGTAAACATAAGTGCCCCAATTAAGGCTAAACCCATTGCAACTTCATAGCTAACCATTTGTGCGGCTGAACGAAGCGCACCTAATAAGGAATACTTACTATTAGAAGCCCAGCCTCCTAAAATAATGCCTAATACGCCTAGAGAGGAAACTGCAAGGATAAAGAGTAGGCCAATATCAATATTTGAAATTGTTGCCCAAGCTGCTCCCCAAGGGATTACGGCTAAAGCCACTAAAGCAGCAACCATTGCAATTATTGGAGCAATAATAAAAACTTCTCTATCTGCTTTAAGTGGAATAAGATCTTCTTTAAGTAAGAGTTTAATTCCATCTGCAAGGGGCTGTAGAAGCCCTTCAGGGCCAACACGGTTAGGGCCAATTCTTACTTGAATCCAAGCACTAATTTTTCTTTCTGCTAAGGTTAAGTAAGCAACTAAAGTAAGGACAACAAATAGCAACAACCCTATTTGCACCAGTGGCCAAACTAAATAGTCCAAAACCATTGGATCAATATAATCCTTAAGTATTGGCAAGCTGCTAAACCAAGTTGGTGCAGTAAAGAAAAATAGATATTCCAACATAATTACCTATCGATTTCACCTAATACAATATCTAGTGTACCAATAATTGCTACAACATCAGCGACTAAATGGCCTATAGACATTTGACGTAGTGCTTGTAAATTAATAAAAGAAGGGGGTCTTATTCTTAATCTTGTTGGTTGAGTAGACCCATCACTAACCAAATAAATTCCTAGTTCTCCTTTTGGACTTTCAATTGAATGATAATATTCACCTATTGAAGGTTTGACTACTTTAGGTGCTTTAGGTGCCATTATTGGGCCATCAGGAAGCTTTTCTAGCGCTTGTAGGATAATTCGCCGCGATTGTCGCATCTCTTCCATTCTTACTAGGTAACGATCGTAGGTATCACCATTCTCACCATAAGGAATATCAAATTCTAGATCAGCGTAACATTCATAAGGATGCGCTTTACGAATATCCCATTCAACGCCCGATCCTCGCAAAGGTGGCCCAGTTAGACCAATATCTATTGCTGCATCAGCAGAAATAATTCCTATACCAACTGTGCGGCTTAACCAAATTCGATTTGTGTTAAGAAGCGTCTCATATTCTTCAAGGCGTTTAGGAAAACGGTCACAAAAGTCTTTTACTTCAGCTTGAAAACCATCATAAGCATCATAGGTCATACCCCCAATACGAAAAGCATGACAGGTAAGGCGAGCACCAAAAAAATTCTCAAAAATCTTTAAAAGTTCTTCTCTTTCACGAAATGCCCATAAAAAAACTGTTACTGCTCCAATATCTAAAGCATGGGTTGCTAGCCAAAGCAAATGGCTAGAAAGTCTATTAAGTTCTGTTAGGATTACTCGTAGGTATTGTGCTCTTAGAGGGATTTCTAGGGCTAAAGCTTTTTCTATTGTTTCTACATAGCAAAGTCCATTTGATACAGCAGCAATATAATCTGTGCGATCAAAATAAGGAGCAATCATTTGATAGTTGCGGTGTTCGCAAATTTTTTCTACCCCACGATGTAAATAGCCTATATCACAGTCTAGGTCTGTAACTACTTCCCCATCAAGTTTTAGGGCTACTCTTAGCACACCATGCGTAGAAGGGTGCTGAGGCCCCATATTTAATATCATTTCATTAGTATCAATTTCTGGATGGGTAATGTCAGTTATTTCTGTCATATCTTTAATCTAACACCCAGGGTTAAAACCCAGGGTTACTATCAAATGTCACGTAGTGACATTGCTTGTTGTGTAAATTATTGAAAATAAATAACTCTTAGATCTTAATGTCGCGGTAGCGACATCTGATATTAGACCAGTCCTTTAGGGCTGGTCTGGGCGTTAAATTAATTATTCAAATTTTCCTGTAAAATCGCCTTCAGTGGGTAGTGCTCGGATTTGTAGATTTTCCTCTACCCATGCATTGTCTTGATATTCAAGTTTATATTCTTTTCTAAGCGGATGACCTACCCAACCAGTAGGTAAAAGTATTCGTCTTAAGTCAGGATGTTCATCAAAACGAATCCCAAACAGGTCGTAAACTTCTCGTTCTAGCCAGTTAGCTGTGCCCCAAATACTAGTAACTGTTTGGATTGTTTCATTTTCTGCAAGCCTAGTTTTAATACGTAACCGGCGTTTAGCTGCTATTGAATAAAGCTGATAAACCATTTCAAAAGGTTGATCAGGTTGATCAGGAAAATGAACAGCAGTTAAATCTGTAAGCATATTAAAAGCTGGTGTAGCATTATCTCTTAAATAAAGTAACACTGTGGCTAAAGCTGCTTTTTCTATTTGTAATACTTGCTGAGAGTTTATTTCATTTGCTGATAAGATAGTTTTACCAAATTTTTCTTGTAAAGCTTTAATCAGAAGATCGTCTTTAATTTCAACTACAGGCATTGCACCAGCAGCACGGCGAGGAAGTTTTTTTACAGGAGTCTCACTAGCAGACTTAGCAATTGGGTTTATCTCTTGAGGTTTATTATCTTCTTCTGCCATAGCTTGATCACATACTCCTGTAGTAATGCACCTAGAAAAATTTGCTAACTTATTGTTTTGATTGGTATTTTAATTGTTTGCTAGAAAATAGTAAAAAATCTTATAAAGGTTTGTATCACAATAAATTACGCTTTGTCAATTTATAGATGTGTCTCTTGTGTGTCTCTAGTTATTTACCTAACATATCAACTTAGCTAAATAATAACTTAGCTCACCATTTAGGGTTTTGAAAAATCTAAGCTGGTGGTATTTTTTATAAAAAGAGTTGAAAGGAAAAGAATTAATGAGTTATCAAAGCCAGGTTTTGACTTTTAGTCATACAGATAGTGTAACGGAAGCAAAATTTTCCCCTGATAATAATTATATTGTTACCACTAGCAATGATAATACTGCTAAAGTATGGTCAAGTAAGTCTGGAAGGCTTTTAGTAAGCTTAAAACACACAGCTAGAGTAGTTACAGCAAGTTTCTCAGATGACAACACTCGCATTGTTACTAGTAGCGAAGATAAAACGGCTAAGCTTTGGGCAGTAAAAGCAGGACAATTAATTGCAGTATTAAAACATAAAGACTCGGTTTATTCAGCAAAGTTTTCTCCTGATAAAAATCGTATTGTTACTGTTAGTGATGATAAAACTGCTAAACTATGGAGTGCTAAATCTGGGCAACTCCTTGTTATACTTGGGCATGATCGAATTGTTAATGATGGTAATTTTTCTTCTGATAGTAACTCTCTCATTACTGCTAGTGGAAGTATTTATAGTGGTAAATCTGTGGCTACACTTTGGGATGTAAAAACAGGGAAACAAGTGCGTACTTTTGAGCATGAAGATAAAGTTCATAAAGCAAAGTTTTCATCAGATGATAGCTTGATTCTTACTGCTAGCCAGGATAAAACCGCTAAGCTTTGGGAGACAAAATCTGGTCAAATGCTTTTTGCTTTTGAACATGAGGCTTATGTAAACCAAGCTGGGTTTTCAGTTGATAATAGTAAAGTTATTACAGCTAGTTATGATAAAACTGTTAAACTTTGGGAGACAAAAACTGGTAAACTACTTGCTACTTTTCCTCATGAGGCGATTGTTAATGCAGCAAAATTCTTTTTAGACGACAAATATATTCTTACTGGCTGTGATGATAAAACCGCTAAACTATGGGAAATAAAGACAGCTAAAACGATTGCGACTCTTACACATGATGATATTGTTCGTGATGTAAGTTTTTCTTTGGACAATAGTTTTATTCTTACTGCTAGTGCTGATAACACTGCTAGGCTTTGGGAAACAAAACAAATTGTTAAGAATTAAAGATCAATGTATAAACGTATAGGGTAGCTAGGGCGAACTGTTCGCCCTACATTAACTTATGATTGATATTAGCTACGAAAAAACACTAAATCTAGCATTTAAGATGGTTGGACGACAAGCGTCTAGCGTAGGACAACTACGCGAAAAGCTAAAGGAAAAAAGCGGTGCCAGTAGCGAGGTTATTGAGCAAGTAATTAAACGACTTTTAGAATTAAACTATCTAAATGATGAAAATTTTGCTCACCAGTATGCTACTAACAAATTGAATATAAAAGCTTTAGGACGAAGCCGCCTACAACGTACTTTGACACAAAAACACGTGCCTTCTGAAGTAGCAAAAAAAGCCCTAAATGATGTTTTTGCCGAACAAGACGAAGCAGAACTTTGTAGCAAGGCTTTGTCTAAATACATTCGTGTTCATGGAAAACCTACAGCTATTAAAGAAAGCAAAAAAATATTTAGCTATTTAATTCGTTTAGGCTTTCCTTACGATTTAGTAATAAAACAAATTCGCGCTGTTGGTGAAATTGATACAGATGAGGAGTAATTTTTAATGGCGACTTTTGATGAAATGATTCTAACCCACCGTCTTTTTATGCGGGGTTATCCTTTTTCACATTATAAAATTGACCCTATGCCTTGTAGCCCTTTAACTAAACCACTTTCACAAGCAAAAGTAGCTTTAATTACTACAGCAGGTTTATATCAAGAAGGACAAAATAAATTTGATTCATCAATAAAATTAGGTGATAGTTCTTTTCGTGAAATTTCTGGTGATATTGACACACAAAGCTTAAAAGAAGGTCACCGTAGTAGTGCTTTTGATCATAGAGGGGTTAGGGATGACAAAAACTTAGTACTTCCTTTAGATAGATTTCGTGAAATGGTGGCAGATAAAGAAATAGGTTCGCTTAATCATCGCCATTTTAGTTTTATGGGGGCAATTATTGGCCCAGGAGATTTAATTAATAAAACTGCTCCTGAAATGGCTAATTTACTTAAGGCTGACAAAGTAGATGTAGCTTTTCTTACTCCAGTTTGACCAATGTGTAATCAGATCGTAGGTCTGATACAAGCAGCAATTGAACGAGTAGGGATTACGACAGTATCAATTACTTTATTAAAAGAAGTTACAGAAAAAATTCAACCTCCTAGGGCAATGTTTGTGTCTTATCATTTAGGTTATCCGTTAGGTGAACCTAATAACCCTGAGCTACAAAAACGTGTGATAAAAACAGCACTTTCTTTATTAAGTCGCAATGATTTGCCTATAATGACAGAATTTGAGGGGTAGTTATGGGAATTTACTCAAAATATATTTTTCCTCGTATAATGGATTCAGCCCTTTCAGGAAGGGTGATTGCTCGTTATAGACAAAACTTGCTTGCCCAAGCTCAAGGAAATATTTTAGAAATTGGTTTTGGTACAGGGTTAAACTTACCTAATTACCCTAAAACAGTAAAAAAAATTGCTACCATAGATGTTAACCCAGGTATGAGTTCATTAGCACAAGCTCGTATAAAAGCTACAGGAATAGAAGTAGCGCAACACTTATTAACTGCGGAAAAAATGCCTTTTGAAGAAAATAGTTTTGATACAATAGTAAGTACTTGGACATTATGTAGTATTGCTGATGTTGAACAAGCTTTAAGCGAAGTGTACCGTGTATTAAAACCTGGAGGACAATTTCTTTTTTTAGAACATGGTTTAAGTAATGAAAGCAAAGTCCAGTTTTGGCAAAACCACCTTAATAGACTGCAAAATATCCTAGGTGACGGTTGCCATCTTAATCGCAGTATTACTAAACTAGTAGAAAAACAACCTTGGCAAATTACTCAAGAACAACAATTCTATATCAAAGATATGCCAAAAGCTGTTTCTTATATGTACCAAGGTACAGCCGTAAAAACATAGCAAAATTTTATTTAACTGGAAGGATAATTTATGGAAGAACTTGCTTTATTAGACGCAATTGCTCAAGCTGAACTAGTACGAAAAGGAGAAGTTAAACCAATAGAACTTGTAGAAGCTGCTATTAGCAGAATTGAAAAAGTTAACCCTGCTATTAATGCTGTTGTAACACAAATGTATGACATAGCAAGAGATGCAGCATCAAAAGAAGTCCCTAAAGGTACTTTTACAGGTGTACCATATTTGCTTGAAGACCTATTTCCATCTTATGCAGGGGTTAAACTTTCTTCAGGGTCAGCTTTCTTAAAAGATTATACGCCAACTTATGATAGCGAACTTGTTACACGTTATAAAAAAGCCGGGTTAATAATAGTAGGTAAAACTAATACACCAGAATTTGGCCTACTTCCTACAACAGAGCCTGCGCTTTTTGGTGCTTGTCATAATCCTTGGGACACAAGCCGAACTCCAGGAGGATCAAGTGGTGGTTCAGCCGCAGCCGTAGCTTCAGGGATGGTACCAATGGCACATGCTAATGATGGTGGTGGCTCAATTCGTATTCCTGCTTCTTGTTGTGGACTATTTGGTCTTAAGCCTACTAGGGGGCGTAATCCAATGGGGCCAGATGTTGGTGAAACACCAGGCGGATTAGTTGTAGAACATGCTGTTACTCGTTCAGTACGTGATAGTGCTGCTTTACTTGATGCTACATCAGGGGCTGACATAGGCGATCCCTATTATGCTACTGCTCCTGTGCGACCTTTTTTGTCTGAAGTAGGACAAGATCCAGGTAAATTACGAATTGCTTTTAGTGCTAAAACCCTTTCAGGAGTAGAAGTTGACCCAGATTGTATTAAAGCTATGGAAGATGCTGCAAAACTTTGTGTAGACCTTGGTCATCACGTTGAAGAAGCCTCTCCAGCCGATGGAATAAACGGTGAACTACTTAACCACGCATTTTTTGCTGTTTGGTCAGGGATTTGTAGCGGAGTGCTTAATGGTTGGTCACGTCGTATTGGCAAGGCCTTAAATAAAGATCATTTTGAGCCGCTAACCTGGGCACTCTATGAAATGGGTAGTGGTATTAGTGCTTCAGACTTGATTATGTCCATTTTCCATTTCCAACAAGTTTCCCGCCAAGTAGCACGCTTTATGGTTAATTATGATCTCTATTTAACCCCTACTTTAGGCGAACCACCAGTGCCATTAGGAAGCTTTGATTCTACGTCCGATAATCCATTGTCGGGGATGTTTCGAGCTGGGCAATTTGTGCCTTATACACCATTAAATAACATTACTGGACAGCCTGCTATGTCAGTTCCTTTATATTGGACTGAGCAAGGCTTACCAATAGGGGCACATTTTGTTGGTCGTTATGGTGATGAAGCAACGTTATTTAGACTAGCAGCACAGCTAGAAGCCGCTCGACCTTGGGCAAACCGCCGCCCAGGAGTTTTTGCTGTTTAAGTGATTTTATATTGTAAGTTTTTTAGGATAGAGGCTAGACCAGGTTATTAGATAAGGTCTAGTCTTTTTTGTATACAATGATAAAATACCTTCCTATACTTGATTTCTAGTTTTCTAGTATAACTATTACTAGCGAGGTAAACCCAATGACTTCTTTGTCTATTGTTATTCCTGCCCTTAATGAGGAAGCATCTATTGCTTCAATAATTGAACGTTGCTTAGCGGTAAGAGAAGATTTAAAGCGGGAAGCTAATTTAGATGATATTGAAATTATTGTTGTTAGTGATGGTAGTACAGATCGAACACCAGAAATTGCTAGTAGTTACAAGGAAATTAAGCTAATTGCTTATGAAAAAAATAAAGGCTATGGCGCAGCACTAAAAATGGGTTTTGCTGCTAGTAAAGGCTCTATTGTTAGTTTTCTAGATGCAGATGGTACTTGTGACCCACGTAGCTTTATTCCTATGTGTAAGTTAATGGCAGCACAAAATGCTGATGTGGTCTTAGGGTCACGAATGCACAAAGACAGCAAAATGCCTTTAGTACGTCGAATTGGTAATTACTTATATGCAACTCTAATTAGTATTATAAGTAATGCCGTGATTACTGATAGTGCTAGTGGTATGCGTATCCTTCAACGTAGTTCTCTTAGTAAACTCTACCCGTTACCAAATGGCTTACATTTTACTCCAGCAATGAGTTGTAAAGCAGTACTAGATCCAGAATTAAAAATCTTAGAAACCACTATGCCTTACCAAGAACGCGAAGGACGTTCTAAATTAAGTGTAATAAAAGATGGCTTTCGGTTCCTTAATGTTATATTAGATATATCACTTAGTTATCGACCAAGGAAAATTATAGGGATTATTGGACTTATTCTATTATTGGTCTCACTTCTTTATGCTATTTATCCAATAGAATTTTATTTGTCCTATCATAGGTTGGAAGAATGGATGATCTATCGCTTAGTTACCATAATGGTGTTAGGCGTAGGTGGACTTAATATTATTTCTATTAGTGAGGCTTGTGAACAGATGTTACAGATGGGAGGTTATCGTAAGTATAATAATAGCCTATTAGGGACAATATTAAATAAAATCTTTTCTCAAAAAGCCTTATTTCTTTGGGGTGCTTTAGCCATTTTGATTGGACTAATAGTTAATACTAATACCATCATAGAGTATATTACTACTAGAAAAATATCTGTTCACTGGTCATATGTGATTTTTGGTGCCACAGTAATTTTAGCTGGACTACAACTAATAGGGCTAGGCTTATTACTAAGGTTTATTAGCTTTTTTGTGATTAGGATACAACCAGAGCCAGAGCCTATTACAGAAGTCTCTGTTTCTACAGAGAAAGTAAGTACACATGTCTAAATGTGTAAATTTGTAAAATGTAACCCATAAGCTTACGGTCTTAGAAATACCCTGCCCTAGCTTGATATAACTTCTTTTAGGATGAAAATTATGGGATTTACCAGAGCTTAGAGAAATCCTATAGAAGAAAATTTTGTTTATTGTAGATAAGATTTTTTGCATTGCAAAGAAAAACTTTTAGTGACAAGATTGTCCAATTGTTAGATAGTACACCTTATTTTAGGAGTTTTAGGAGAAATGGAGCTTTATATTCTTAGGCATGCCATTGCTGTAGAACGCTTTGATTGGTCTGATTCTGATGAGGCTAGACCCTTGAGTTCTTATGGAATAGCAAAAATGAAACAAAATGCTACTGGGCTAACTCGCTTACTACCTAAAATAGACTTAATCTTAACTAGCCCCTATCTAAGAGCACGTCAAACAGCAGAGATTGTTTGCAAAATTTATGGGTTTAAGATTTCAGATAAAATTGTAGAAACAGATAGTTTAACGCCAGATAGCCCTTTTACAGACTTGTTTAAGGTCTTTAATCATTACAAATCAGATAATCGTATAATGGTAGTTGGGCATCAGCCATACTTAGGGGATTTAATCTCCTATTTAACCTCTGATGGAGAGGTGCGTAATGTGCCATTAAAAAAAGGTGGGATTGCATGTATAGAAGTTGAGCGAGAAGACCCTCGCCATACAGGGATGTTGCATTGGTTACTCACACCAAAACAACTGCGTCAATTAGCTGGACAGGAGTAGACAGGAGTAGTTTTAATGTTACGAAGGGTTTTTTTGCTATTATGCCTAGTAACTTTAATTGGCTCTGTTAG
>JAHFUF010000391.1 GCA_023265235.1 Blastocatellia bacterium | reverse complement strand
AGCCTGAAATTACTACTAATCCATCATCTGTATCAATTACTAACGAAATTTCTTCAGGAATATTATCCTCTAAGATGCCTTCAGGGGTTTTCATTTTTCCTAATCCACTAGCATTTTTTTCTGGATAAATACGAGGAATTGAACCAGTAATCCAAACTCCAGGAGCTATTTCTTCGGCTTTAGTATGTTCAATAAATTTTCCTCCAATAAGTTTATAACTTGGCTGAAGTTCGATCATGTCATTTCCTTCAGCACCAGATTTTAATGGCCGATTCCAAAATATTCCTTTTCCAATATGCGCATGGCTAAGTGCAATAGGGCTTTTTCTCATGTACTCTCGTCGTAGCTTAAGTAACCCTCCTGTATGATCAGAGTGATTATGGCTTAGAATTACATCTTGAATTTTGGTTAAATCAATATCTAACTCACGGGCGTTTTTAAGTACAGTGTCTGGTAATGCTCCGGTATCAAAAAGGATACGATACCCATCTGCTTCTACTAAAGCTGCAAAGCCCCATTCACCAATACCAGAATCGGCCACCATGGTAGATAATATTTGTATATTCAGCGATTTAACTCGATGATCTGATTTTTTACTAGTTAGATTAGTTTGTGAATTGTTCATTGAGATACAAAAAAATAAAATTACTAAAACTTGGAAGAAATAAACTCGTTTCATTATAACCTCTCTAATTATGCTGTTACAAATAACCCTAGCAAATGCAATATGTAAGGGAGACAAGTGTTTTTACATATACTTGTTATGATAATTTACTTACCCAATAAATGGAATGTAGATTTGATATGCTTTCAAATAATTTGATATAACATTACACCTATCGTTTTTTCTAAATTTTTCTAAATAGAAATAAAATCTTAATTTTTTAGGGAGAGGCAGCAATGGGTAAAAAAGGCTTTAATTTTCAAGGTTGGTATGAAGAAACCTTGGTAGAAAAGACCCGTTTAGAAGCAGAGTTAGCACATGTTTCTAAACTCTCAGAAGTTCTATCTTCTTTAGCTACGTCCGATAAAACTCGACGACCTCAGCAAACTAATGAAATTACTTCAGTTGTATTAGACAGGGAGTTTGAACAGCTTTCCACTCTTAATAAAAAAATTCAAGTATTATATTTTTTGATTGACACCATTCGTACTCTCTCAGCAGAAAATAATCCTGTACAAAGACAAAATTTAATTCTAGAAAAAGCAGCAGAACTTGTTGATGCTGATCAAAGTGCATTGTATGTAATAGATCCAAATAGTAATCACTTAAAAGTGAAAGTTAAGGATCAGGAGCGATTAGAAACAGATGATTTTCCTCCTAATGTTGGTTTAGCAGGTTATGTTGCTAGTAGTGGTAGAACTGTAATGGTTTCAGATCCAAACAAAAATCAACATTTTTACTCAGAAATAGATGAAAAACCTGTTTATAGAGTAAAAAACATGATTGCTACTCCTTTACGTAATGAAGAGGGGAATATTGTTGCAGTACTTGAGATTTTTAACAAAAACACAGGTAATTTTACTTCTGAGGATGAATATTTATTACAAGCTTTTGCTGCTCAAGCGGCTATGGTAGTAAATAAAGAGTCTAATGAAGGATCAGAGATAACAATTAGTAAAACTATGCTATTGATTATGAAAGCATTAGCTAGTGGACTCGATACAGATAATTTACTTCAGTCATTAATGAAGAAAACTTCTCAAGTAATGAATGCTGATCGTAGTACACTTTTTCTTATTGATTTTGGGACAAAGGAGCTTTGGTCTAAAGTAGCTGAAGGCACAGGAATTAATGAGATTCGCTTTCCTATGCACTTAGGTATTGCAGGGTTTGTTGCTACTCAAGGAGACCTAGTGAATATTCCTGATGCTTACCAAGATCCTAGGTTTAATAAAGAAATAGATGTTAAGACAGGTTACTATACTCGTACTATTCTTTGTGCTCCTATTAAAAATGATGTAGGAAAAATTATAGGGGCAATGCAGGTTTTAAATAAAAAAGAAGGGATTTTTGATGAAAAAGATGAAAGGCTAATAGGGTCTTTTGCTGCACAGGTTGGTAAAGTACTAAAAAGTGCTCAGTTCCTAGTTAACCTTATTACTATAATGGAACAAATGGGAGATGAACAATAACATTAGTTAACTAGCTGGTGATTAGTAACTTACTTGGTTTTCTAATCACCAAGCTACTAGGTTATTTACTAGCTATTTTAAGCTTTCTATTTTAAGCCTTATATTTAGCCTTATATTTAATACCTTGATTACCCTGGACATTTGCTCATAAAAACAGAAAAATTTCTCATCATTCTGGGTGAAAACCAACACTACTTTTAACTACACTCTTCAAAATATAAATAAATCAACAAGATAGCAGTTTCCTTTTTCCAATTTTCTCTTGGCATAACTATTGCTCTACACATAAACAACAATAACAACAATAAAAACAACAAAAAGCAACAAAAAACAGGGAGGTTTTTATGTTAACCACTACGTCTACTTCCAATGAATCCAATGAACAACGCAAAGAAAATAGGGCAGTTAGTTGTTATCCACGTTCATATATCAAAATTAAAGCCCTAGATGACTATGATTTTACTGGAGGACTTATTGTAGATAGCAGTATTTCTGGCTTAGGAGTTGTTACACCTTTGTCAATTCCTCTTGGGACAAAAGTGGCAATAAGTTTAGATGATGAATATTCGGCCATAGGGGAAGTTATCAGTATTAAAGATGAATGGGGTGATTGGGAATGGTCTGGAATGATGCGAATAGGTATTCAACTTATTGACAAAGATAATTGGCCTGTTTAGCTAACCTTGTTAGTTGGTTTATTTAGGATATTTAAGAAGCTAAGTCAAATATGCCAAAACTAAGCATCTTGTTATTTTGTTAGATAACTTAAAAATTTATTTTTGTTTTAAGGAGTAAACATATGGCTAGGGCAAATGTTAAAAGCAAACCAACCTATCGTACACAAGTACGTAATAATCGTCGTATATTTGTTGAGTTAAAACCTGTAGGAGAAAGAGATAAAGAATTTATAGATGCCTTGACAACAGATTTTAGTGATTCAGGTATAGGATTACTTACTTATATTACTTTTCCTATAGGCACAAGAATAGAGGTTAGTTTAGACGATAATGTCACTGTAAAGGGTGAAGTTGTCAACATTGAGCCTTGGCCTGGTTATGACCTAGTAAGATTAGGGATACGTTTTTTGGAAAAGACAGACAATTGGTTAGTGTAATCTCCTTGTTTATATTGAGTTGTTTTTTGCCCTCAATAGCCTAGCCTTTGACCTGGGTAGAAGCCGAGAATATTATATTTTACCCAGGTTTCTTTTCATTAGCTAATTGGCTAGCAGTTGTGAGTAATTTTTCTAGTTTGGCTTGTGAAGAAGCCTCACAATAGAGTCTTAATACTGGCTCTGTTCCAGATTGCCTAAGTAAAAGCCAACTACCATCAGTAAAAATTAATTTAGTCCCATCTAAAGTTGCAACATCAGCGATTTTTTCCCCAGCTAAATTTGAAGGTGGGGATAATTTCATATTTTCTACAAAAGCTTTTCCTTTATTAATATCTATATGTAAATCTAGGCGATCATAGTAAAACCTACCAAATTCACGCCAAATGCTTTCTAGTAGCGCTGTAGGTGTTTTCTCACTTGTGATTATTGCTTCAGCCAAAAGGAGGCTATTTAAGATTCCATCACGTTCTGGAATATGGCCTTTAATGCCTATTCCACCAGACTCTTCACCACTAATCAGAATATCTTGAGATAGCATTAATTCTGCTAAGTACTTAAACCCAATAGGCGTTTCGTATATTGGTAGCCCATAATGCTCTGCAATACGTTTTACTAGGACACTTTGGGAAAATGTTATTGCTACACCACCATGCCAAGCGCGGTTTTTGGCTAAATGTAATAATAACATTGCTACAATTTGATGAGAGTTTATAAAATTTCCTAATTCATCGGCTGCCCCAACACGATCTGCGTCACCATCTGTTGCTAACCCTAAAAGAGCAGAGTTTTGTTTTACCGTTTCAAATAAAGCAGAAAGATTAGTTCTAATAGGCTCAGGGTTAACACCACCAAAATAAGGATCTGGGTTTGCTCGGATAGTAGTAACTTTACATTTTCCTCCACTTAACAAATGTTCTACCCAACGTGCTCCGCTACCATGCATTGAGTCTACAACCAAGTGGCTCTTAGATGCCTTAATTCGTTCTAAATCAACAATCTTAGCAATATGTCGACCATAATTTATTGAAGGCTGTAAAGCTTTAATTTGACCTTTTCTAACTGCATCATTAAAAGATGTGGTTATAGGAGTAGATTTATTAAGCTGTGCTTCAATTTGCTCTGTCATTTCTGGAGGAGCAGAGCCACCAAAAGGGGCTTTAACCTTAAAACCATTAAACTTAGGAGGATTATGACTAGCAGTAATTACTACTCCACTTGCTAAGTTTTTAGTTTTTACTTCAAAAGAAACCATTGGAGTAGGAACGGCCTCATCAAAGAGCAGTACTTGAAAATTATTAGCAGCAAGTTGGGCTGCTACTTCTCTAGCAAATTGCTCAGAAAGAAACCTACAATCATATCCAACTACTAAAGTCCTATTTGTCAAAACTTGGGAGTTTAAATAATCAACCAAGGCTTGAGTAACAATAGCAACATTTTGGAAAGTGAAATCTTTGGCAATAACAGCACGCCACCCATCTGTACCAAACTTAATCATATAGCTTCTCCTAGACATTAATTGAGGCTAAAAGGCCGAACCCACTTGGCTAAAGTCTGTGATAATAGTGTTATTGCCTAATATAGAGCCACTGGAAATAATAGCAGAGTTTTTAATCAAGCAACCCTCACCAATAATTGCTTTTTCAATAATTACGCCAGACTCTATAGCTGAATTAGAAAGTATTACAGAGTCTTTTATTTGGACTCCTGCTGCAATCGTACAGCCTTGCCCAATGACAGAATTATTAATAATTACATTTGAGGCTAGACTAACGGTTTCATCCACTAAAGATAACTCATCAATTTGTGCTGATTGCCAATCTGCTAGGCGAGTACGCTTTGGATGAAAAGCAAGCTTATTAGCTAGGACATCTAAATTAGCTTGTAGGTAGCGTGCACTAGTACCAATGTCTAGCCAATACTCTTTACTAATAACAGAATAAAAAGGTTCTTTTTCTGCAAGCAGTCTAGGAAATAATTGGTACTCAAAAGAATGCTCTTCATTATAGGGAATATATTGTAAGGCTTTAGGCTCAAGTATGTACATTCCAGCATTAATAGTATTACAGGTAATCTCATTAGCTTTAGGTTTTTCTAAAAACCTTAAAACTTCTCCATTGTTGGCTGTTTCTACAAGTCCATAAACAGAAGGATTTTCCACTGGCACCAAAATAATAGTTGCTGTTGCTTTACGCTTACGATGTAGGGCTACAGTTGTAGCCATATCTATATTGGTAAGAATATCTCCGTTGAAAACTATAGTAGTAGTGCGAATTAAAGGCTCTGCGTATTT
>JAHFUF010000390.1 GCA_023265235.1 Blastocatellia bacterium | reverse complement strand
TTTTGGTAAAGTATTTGAGATAGTTCTTCAGTATTATTAGGGGTTTGTCCTTCAATATGAATTGTTACTTGTTCTTCAACTAAATGAATAGAGGGGCGTTTTCTAGATTCAAACCCTTCAGGTATTAGAGCTAAAGCGATTTCAGATAAGGCTTCTTGGTGTGTTTTAGGCTCAACTTGGATTTTCCACCCAGTTTGCTCAGCAGCTTCTTTGAGCAAATCCTCGTAAAAAACACTAGCCACTTTAGGGAAGTGAAATGATAGGGTAATAACCTTTTCCTCTACTTTTGCACCTTTATGGTAAAGCCCCGTTTCTAAAGGAAATAATGACCCTACTTTACTAAGTGCTGCTGACGAGTCTATGCCAATTTTAGGTGCCTGTTTAGCAATTTTCTTTATATCAAATAAATCTTTTCCAGTAGTTCTTAAGCGATAGATAAATTGACGTTTACGATCACGACTAAAAGGAGATTTTCTATGTCCTAATAGCTCTCCAACACGAGTGATTTCTTCTTGGGTAATATCTTCTACAGCCTGACCCCAGGAAGATAAAATTTCTTGTACTGTATAAAGTCGTCCTGGCCCATCACGCTCAAGTATTTTTTTTGCTACTTCATGCAAGGTTTCTAGTTCTAGTTTTGGCACCTTGTCTGCTTGACTAGTAGTAGTTACTGGCATACTACGCTTTACTCTAGTTTTAATTTCCACTGTTGTAGTTAAGTCAGGTAAATGAACATTTTTAAACCCACTATCTTTAGCTAATTGGGCAATTGCTTGGCGGGCTTCAAGGTTGCCGTGTACTAGGATTACATTTCTAGGGTTTAATGCTTGGATTTCAGCCAAGATTTGTGAGCTATCAGAATGAGCACTAAGACTATAGGTTCCTACACCACAATTTAGTTGAATTCTATCAAGCCCTATTGTTAGTTCGCCCCCACCCTGACGCGCTAAATCTTGGACTTTACGCCCAGGGGATTCTTCATCTTGATAACCAGTAATAGCAATATAATTCTTTTTATCATTTGCCATTTTGATTGCGTAATATTGACTTGGCCCACCAGAGAGCATTCCAGAACTAGAAATAAAAATACAAGGTTTGATTTTTAAGCATTCATCACGATTACGTGGATCCCAAATAGGTATTGCTGGGCCATCTTCGTAAAAGAAAGGGCGACCTAGCTTTTTAATACGACTGCGTAGCCATGGTGTTACTAATTCTGGGAAAGAGGCATAAACACCACAAACTTGACGCACCATTCCATCAATAAATATTGGTACACGGGTTAATTTTTTTTCTTCCATTGCACGCGACAAAATCAAAATAACTTCCTGAGCACGACCAACGGCAAAAGCAGGAATAAGCATTTGTCCGCCACGTTGGATTACTTCTTCAGCCTGTTCAATTAAGCGCATTTCTTCTGCCGAACGGCTAGCATGTAATCTACCCCCATAAGTAGACTCTATTACTATTGCATCTGGTTTAACTGGAGGAATCATCAATCCTGGAACAGTAAGTTGATTTGTCGCCGCAATATCACCAGTAATCATTACTGTACCATCTTTTTTGCTTTCTAATACTACTGAACCAGCACCAAGGATATGACCTGCGGGATAATACGTTAATATAACATCTCCGCCAAACAAGCTTACTGACTGTAGAAATGGCACTGTGCGAGCAGCCCCCATTACATTTTCTACCATTGGTAGAGAGTAGAGAGGGATTTCTCCTTCACGTTCTTGCTCAATAGCCATAATTTTAACAGCATCAAGCAGTAGGATTGTGATAAGTGCAAGGGTTGGTGAAGTTAAATAAAGAGGTACTTTATAAGTAGAACAAACTACAGGTAATGCTCCAGAATGATCCATATGAGCATGGGTTAAAATAATTGCTTCTACCCCTCCTACTTCTTGTAAATGTGCTAACCAAGGCAAATGGTCTCCAGACCGATCTTGCATTCTAATACCACAATCAACTAAAACACGGTGCCCAGCAATTTCTACCAAAGTAGAGGATGCGCCAACTTCATCAGCGCCACCTAGAAAAGTAAGTTTCATATATTTACCTAAGAGATGAGTTAAGGGGAGAGGTATAAACAATAAATAATAGCCTAGTTAACCATCTACAAAAAGCTTTGGTAGCTTTCTTTTAACCAAAAGCTTGTTTTTACTCGTTTAGTAAAGGGCTTTTAAGGGTTGTAGAGAACGCTTGCACACAAGGCCACAACTCAATACCATGTCCAGTGCATCTAAGCCGTTGCCAATCTCTTAGCAGCAATTATCATTATTTGTAGGAGATGTCGGGTGTCTGTAATACACGGTTATATTTACTCAAGACCTGGGGTGAAACTGGATTTTGACCGATCAGGTTTTTTCTATCGCTATAAATTAATATTAGGAATAATTGTCTCACTATTTTGTCATATTACTTACTTTAGTTGGTCGTTTTATCAATGGATATACTCTCCTTTTACTGGTATGTCTATGGTTGATGATGTTTATAACAATATAAAATGGATTGAAATTACTAAACTAACAAAACCTCTTAAGTATCCTGCTAATATGTTGGTTTTTCCTGGCAAAGTTGTTCCATTAGATAAAATAAAAGAAGAAGAAGCTAAACAAGCTAAAGCCCAAGAAAGAGAAAGGCAAGAAGCTAAAAGAAAAGCTGAAGAAGCTAAGAAAAAACAAGACAAAAAAGATCAAGAAGATAAAGAAAATAATTCTGATACAGAAACATCAAACACAGAAGATTTAACAAGAAATGGTTCAGAGCAAGACACGCCTCCAATTACACAGCCAAAGTTTGGTCAAATCAATGCCCGCCCAATACGTGAAATTATGGACAAGGTATATAATATCTACAAAAGCGGAGGTTTAGATATTGAAAAACCTTTTTTTGCTGTCACAGTGGGCTATGAAGTAGACAAAAGCGGCTCGTTATACCAAGTACGAATAATAAAATCTTCTGGCTCACAACAACTTGATTCTGCTGCATTAAATATTGCTGCTGCCCTTAGTGAATCACATGCCTTACTTCCTTTAACTGCGCTTACAGCTAATACTGCTACTTTGGAGCTGGGCGAAGAGAAAGCTTCTTTTATTATTCGAGGTCTTGCTTCTAATACTGCTATTGCTTCTGATCTGGTCGCGCTTTTTAGTCAACAAGTAGCAGGGTTACGCTTGTTCTTGAGCTTTAAGAACCCAGAAGCAGCGATTCTCTTTAAGCATTTACAAATTAGTAATAAAGATAATGAACTAATTGCAGATATGACTATGCCTCGTGATGAAGCTGATGCAATGATGCATAGAAATTTTAAGAAAAATGAGTCAGACCTTCAACCAGAAGAAAAACCGTCTGATAAAGTAGAAAACCCTAAAGATCCAAACTCTGGCCCAGATGACAACAGCCCTAAATAAGCTATGTACAATCAAGACGTTACCCATATTTTGGGTTAGCCATAAAAACACAAAACTTGTTATAACGAGGAGAATTTATATTTTTTACTATCTCCTGACAAAATATCTATAACAGCTTTTGCTGCGTTTTGTGATGCCCCTCCAATACCTAAGCGAGCGCGAATTTCTTTATAGCCTTCTTGTAGCCTAGCTTTTTCTTTTTCAGAATTAAGTAGTTCCTCTAGTTTTTGTGCAATTTGCTCACCACTAGCTTGATGTTGGATTAGTTCAGGCATTAACTTTCGCTCAATTATATAATTAGGCAAACCATAGTAAGGTAGGTTTGTATAACGTGACCAAAGAAACCAAGTTAACCTAGATACACGGCCAATAATAATTGCTGGAGTGTTAAGAAGTGCTGTTTCTAGTGTTGCTGTTCCTGCTGCTACTACAGCACAATCAGCGCTAGCAACTACGTTGTAAGTTTTACCTGACACCACTTTAATAGGTGCTTTAGCCTCAGCAAGTTTGTTTTGAATTTTTGTTGGGTCTAAAGTATTAGCAACTGGAATTACAAATTGGTATTTAGGATGGTGTGAATAAAGGACTTCAGCCGCTTTTTTTAGGTGCGGGAGTAATAATTTAATTTCAATATTACGGCTACCAGGAAGCAGTGCAATTAGTGGAGCATCAGCTTTTAGACCTAGTTGGGAGCGAGTTTCTGTTGGAGAAAGCGTTGCTGCTACTTTATCAATTAATGGATGTCCAACAAAATGAACACTCAAATTATGTTTACGGTAAAAATCTACCTCAAATGGCAATATCACCAGCATATAGTCAATTAGTCTAACTAGTTTAGGAATACGTTCAGCACGCCATGCCCAAACTTGAGGACTAATATACCAAAGCACTGGAATACCTGCTTTTTTAAGCTTTTCTGCTAATTTTAAGTTAAAATCAGGGAAATCAACTAGTATGGCTAAGTCAGGCTTTTCTACTGATAGACTATTTCCCAATTCTTTTAGAGCACGCAAAATGGTGGGTAAGCGAGAAAGCACCTCAACTAGGCCAATAACGCTTACTTTGCGCAAATCATGTGTAAGTCTTGTACCAGCAGACTGCATTTCTAGGCCACCCATTCCATAAAAATCTGTTTCTGGAAGATATTCTTTTACAGCACGAATTAAATTTCCTGCATGTAAATCTCCTGAGGCTTCGCCTGCAACAATAAAAATTTTTTTTGATTTAAGGTTATTCATTAAGTTATTTGATTAGAGCATAGACTAGAATATTGAGAAAAAGTATTGTTGTATTTATTTATTTCTAATAGAGTTATTTTTGATTATGTTACAAAATAAAAAAATTGAATAAAACCATTTGACATCAGGGAAAAAAACTTTATTATAGAGAGATATACCAAAAACAAAAATCCCCACAACAGTTTTGTTGAAGTTACACAGTAGCACTCTAGCTCATTATTGAATAGTGCAAAACTAGTGGACTGATCTTTGTCAAAATAAATCTACGACCGGGAGCAAGCGTAATGATAGAGAAGTATTTTAACAGTCTCGAAGATTTGGCTAAATGGGCTGTCTCTAACCAAATTGATACGGTTTTGGTTGATGCACACAAATGCTTAGGGGTGAATGGTTCTATTCGTTATGGTCTAACTTGTATTGCAAAAGGCTCAAGCCAAGAAAGATTTCTCGATGGTCGCTATAATACTTACAAATATTCTGATCCTAGTATAATGGATGTTGAAGCAACAAAAATTGAAAATAAGTTACGTAGTTATGGTATAGGAGTAGATAGGTTTACTTTACCTGTATAGTTTCCTCAATCAAGCTATAGGTATTGAACTTAAGGGTAATAGTCTTAAATAGGCAAGATAAATTGTAAAACTAACACTGATAAGAAATAATAGGCGAGTATTATTTATAATTGAGATTGAAGGGTTATGGGCTTAGCCATTAAGCTTAGTCTAGTAGCAAGCTTTTCTTGCTTTTTGTATGTTATCAGGAATAGTTAAGTACTACATTATGTCGAGTAGTAAACATTCTGCACCTATTTATATTGATATTGCTCATCGAGCCTTGTTTCTTTATAGCTTTGCTGCGCTAGTAATGGCAAAATTATTAGAATACAATCCTTACTCTTTAACTG
>JAHFUF010000389.1 GCA_023265235.1 Blastocatellia bacterium | reverse complement strand
AATCTCAAAGCAGCTACAGACGTTGCGGAACATATTATGAGTGCTTCTGATGCACTCATAGAACATCCAAATATGGGACGAGTTGGAAGGATTTATAACACCCGTGAATGGGTTGTTTCTGAGTTGCCTTATATTCTTGTCTATAAGGCAACAAGTACAACTATCCATATTCTCCATGTGATTCATACATCAAGAAATTGGCCTTTGTGATTAATGCCTGGCCTGAATGCCAACCACCAATCACAAAGCTTTTCAGATGTTCATAGGCCAATTTCCTGTACAGGTATATTTACAGGGGCCGTTTACAGAAGTGACAGTTAGCATGTTGTCAGCGTTGTGGTTATTAGTACCCTTAGAGTTATAGACGAGAGCTTGACCAGGAGTAAAATTTGCAATGGTTGGTACATTGTTCAAAGTTACAACCCAAGTAGCAGTGCCGGCAACGGTTTGAGTTGCTTTAGCTTCATCAACACCAGCATAATTTGCGGCGTTGTTGTTCTGATATATGTGTCCACCTTTATTGGTTACAGAAGGCATAGTTATCTCCTTTATATTTATAATCCTCTAAAAAGCTCTTAATAATTGAGAAAATTAAATTCTAATTTATTAGAAACTATTTAACCTATCTTGGTAGTCTCTCACTAGATAAGGCGAGATAACGCTAAAAAAAGCGACATCTGTTAGAAAAGATTGAGCAAAAAATATAGCCCAAAATATTGATTTATTTTTAGAACCGACTAACCTACTGAGTCTTAAAGTAATATTTTTTAGTCTTTAACTCAGCTACACAGGTCGAAAACTTTGGAGGTAAGCTAAATGGCAAGAGTTGCAAAACCAAAACAGAAAAATGCTGATAATAAGGCTGAGTTTGATGGTGATGATGGTGATGGTAGTGATGATGGCGGCGACGGCGGTGATGGCGGCGGTGATGGTGATGGTGGTGATGGTGGCGACGGTGGCGGTGACGGTGGTGATGGTGGCGACGGCGGTGATGGTGGTGGTGACGGCGACGGCGGTGATGGCGGTGATGACGGTGGCGGTGACGGCGGTGATGGCGGTGATGGCGGCGCCGGTGACGGCGATGGCGGTGGATGGCAGCTAGGTCAATTTCAAATAACAAACTTTTCTATGGGACAAGGTGATTGTGCAGTAATTAAATGTCCAGATGGCCAATGTATAATGGTTGATTGTGGTTCTAAAGAATTTGAGCTTGATGGTGATGGCAACAAAATAGATCCTGCAATTGAAGTAGGATGGCATCTAAGAGGAGCAGATATTCTTAATGGAGTAGATACTCTAAACGCTCTTATACTTACTCACCCTGATATAGATCATTGTAATAAAACCGAAGCAGTTTTTAGTCAAATAACATTTAATGACCCAGACACCGACAAGGACGTAGTACTTCCTAAATTAAAAATAAACACTGTTTATTTTAGTGATTATAGTAAGACTAGAAACGATTTTACAGAAAAACCTTTTAAGCAGTACTATGACACAAAAAGCTTTATGGCTGTTTTTGGAGTCGCATCATTATATTGCGTGACATTAAGAAAAGATGCTGCTAGTAAGGATGCTAAGAGCGAGCAAATACTAGATAAATGGACATATAATGACAAGGCTAAAACCATTGCACATGCAACAGACAATACTAGATTTGCCAACAATAGAATAACAGTTGCAAGTGGTAGAACAGCACTAGGGGCAGCAGGCAAAGATTGGGGTGTCTATATTATCGCTGGCAATGTTAATAAAGAAGGTGGTGATGGCTCAGACGGTGATGGTAGAAATGCTGCTAGTCTTATCACACTAATTACTATTGGAGATGAGAAAGCCATCCTTTGTGGTGATGCTACTCTTAGCACAGAAAACTACTTGAGAGCAACTCTTGGTAATGATATAAAAGATCCTGATTTGATATTAATCCCGCATCATGGAAGTGATAACAGCTGTTCATCTGATAATTTTGTTAATCATATAAATCCTACAAGACAAGTTAATGTAAGTGTAAAGAGACATGAACATGGTTATGCACTGCCTAGAAAGAATACTATAGCTAAATATGAAGCAAAACTTAATGATAATAAGGATATGCAACATACAACAAACTATTGGGGAGAAAATGAGTATAAAACCCCTAAGGAGACAGTTACAGCAGCTAATGGAGTAGTAAGTCTTTGGAAAGAAAATGTTACACATGGTAACGTATACAATAGCTCTAACTGGGATGAAGATGCTAAAACTGCAAATGAAGACCCTATAGCGGTAAAGGTCAACCAAAAAACCTTACTCATACTGTATAGAAAAGAAACTACTAAAACTACTAGGCAAACAGGGTTAGATGGCCATCACTGGACATTTTTTACTGGTACTCGTCAATAACTAAGCACAATACACAATAGGAAATTTATAATGGAAATTAGTTACCTAAAACAAATTGTTAGAAGTAGCATAAATCTTAAAACAGCATTTTCTCTGCAAACTAAGAAACTTAACTCTAATAATATCAATAAAATATCGGGTGATTATTTCCCTAAAAATACTATTCGACTGACTAAAGTAACAATCCAAGAACCTGCTGATAACCAAAGCATTATTGTACGTGGCAAAGGCCATGACTTACCGTTTTTTGGTATGGATGTAGAAATCCAATTTTATCTAATTAACAATGATGTAGCATTAAAATTAACCGCTAAAGGTGATACAGATTGGAGTTTATCTACAGGGCTTCCTCCGCTTGGGGCAATTATAAAAAAAATGAAGTTTGTTGCTTCTCCTGCACCCCAACTACTGATGTATTCGCACGATGGGCAAGATGGTGGTAGAACTCAAGGGTTATATTTTGATGGGGTTTTTGATTTGTCTGCATTAACAGCAGGGTTAGCAAATCTGATTAATCGACCAACTCAAGCTATATCTGGGCCAATTACGCTTAAAGAAAAAGGATCTAAACTTTATGCAATAAGTCTAGTTGCTCCTATATCTAAAGATATTGACTTAGGAATTATTAAAGCCAAAGAACTAAGGTTTGAAATAGCCAGTTCATTGTTTAAGAGTGGCCCCTCAAAACGCTATACCATCTTACCTTATTTAAGCTTAAGTATTAACTTTCCTTTTTCAGCACAAGGAAAAGTCTATAACTTGCCTATTTCAGCAAATGCTATTGATCCTCAAAGCAGTGTACGTTTTTCTATAGGGTTGACAGATGCTATTGATGCAGGCTTAGACGAGCTAAAACAATTAACAAATCAAACAGGCTTTCAAGACCTACTACCTACTAATAATTTTAATATTGCAAATCTGCTTACATTAAAAAGCTTCTCTTTTGACATAGACTTTGCTAGCAAAAACAAGCTTAGTATGATTAGCTTGGAAGTTGCTAATAAAACTCCTTGGAATATATTGAGTATAAGTGCTTCAAATAAAACTCTAGCTATTGAAAATATTAGCCTTAAGTTTTTACTTTTAGATCCATTTGGAGTAAACGCTAAACACCTAACTATTGAAGGTGAACTAGCAATAGGTAGAACAGGACGGTTAGAAGTACGCGCTGCTTATCCAGATTGGTATGTTAAGGCCACGCTTAAACAGGGTACTAGCATTAGTATCACAGAATTATTTCAAGATTTTCTTGGCACAACGGCTGATTTGCCAGCAATGGAAATAGGCGTATTAGATCTAGAAATAAGTTCTGGGCAATATTCGGTAACTGTTGAAATATTTGATGTTTGGGCTTTTGACAGCATTCCTATATCGTTAGAAGCCCTATTTGCCTCTATAAAACATGACACAACAGGCACTCAAGCAAGGTTTCAAGGAACATTTAGTATTGGTAATGTTTCAATAGGCTTAACTGCCGATTATGGCGGCGCAGACAAAGGTTGGGAGTTTAGCGGAGAAGTCTCTGGTGAAAATATTTCTCTACTAGGACTCTTTACGCAATTTTTACCTGATTCTTGGACTAGTAACATTCCTGCTTCATTAAAATCACTCTACCTTTATTATCTTTCTGCTTCTGCAAAGACTAAAAGTAAAGAATATAATTTTGAAACCAAGCTACTTTGGGAGTTGGTTGACTTACCAAACAGACCAACTATAGATGCTTTCCTTTCTATTCACTCAAAGTTAGATGCAACTGCAAAACGCTCCTACAATGGCAGTGTTGGCGGAACATTTACTCTAAATAATCTATCAATTGGTGTTACATACGAATTTGCAGAAAAAGCCAATGAGTTAACATTTGAAATAGATTTTCGTAGCTTAAAATTAAAATGTAACCTACAACAAGTAGGAACAGATAAGCTTTTACAAGTTAGCGTAGGGGATTTATCTTTTGGCGAGATTGTTGAGTTTTTGGTTAACCTAGCAATTCCTAATGCAAATTTTGAATTATCGTCTCCTTGGGATCTGCTTAATGAAATTTCATTCAAAAACCTAACGCTAGATATTAACTTAACCAAAAAGACAATAGGGGTTGAGTATAAAGTTAATAGAGATTTTACATTAGTCTATATTGATAGTCTTACACTTACTCAAATAAAGCGTAGTGATAAAAGCACAGTAGATATTGCTATCACAGGCCGATTTTTAGAACAAGAATATGGAAAAGCTAACCCGCTAAAATGGGATCTACTTAATGACCAACCTCCTGTAGCAAAACCAAAAGATATTATTTTTGACTTAGAATATCTAGGCTTAGGTCAACATGTCTCACTTGATACAAGATCAATTGCTACTGTCTCACAAGCTATTGAAACACTAGAAAATGCCATTGTTCCTCCTACCAACAAAGATACATTACAAAACCCAATCAATCAGCTATCCGCAGTTACTTTTAACAAAGATAGCAACTGGCTTATTGGTGCTAAGTTTAATGTAATGAACATGGTGTTTATTAGTCTGGTTTTCAATGATCCAAATATCTATGGATTGTTAATAAGGCTAGCAGGTGAAAAAGTAGGAGCATTAAACGGGTTAGTGTTTGAAATCCTATATCGCAAAGTTACTGATAGTATTGGTGTTTATCATATTGAGCTAACACTCCCTGACCAAATGCGTAATCTGCAATTTGGAGCAATTTCTATTACATTACCGATTGTAGCAGTTGATATTTACACCAATGGTAATTTCCGAGTTGATTTTGGCTTTCCTACTAATAGAGACTTTTCTCGTTCTTTTTGTATGCAACTGTTTCCATTCATTGGTTATGGCGGATTTTACTTTGCATTACTTTCTGGTGAAACTTCGCAACGAGTTCCACAAATATCAAATGGTAGGTTTCAACCTGTAATTGAATTTGGTCTAGGACTTTCTTTGGGTATTGGTAAAACTGTAGAAATGGGGCCATTAAAAGCTGGTGTGTCTCTCACAATAGAAGGCATTTTAGAAGGCGTGGTTGCTTGGTTCCGTCCTGATGATCCAGCAGTTAGCTCTGATCGTTACTACTGGATTCAAGGCACAATAGCTATTGTAGGTCGGCTCTATGGTGAGGTTGATTTTAAGGTTATTAAAGTTGATTTCAGTGTAATTGCTTATGCTTCTGCCACAATTACAATAGAAGCTTACCA
>JAHFUF010000018.1 GCA_023265235.1 Blastocatellia bacterium | reverse complement strand
CCTAGGCTCATTTCTATTCCTGCTATATCATAGCGTTGCTCATAATTAGGCAAAAAGCTAATGTAACGCTCACCTTCTAACCTAAATGCTTGTATCTTGTTAGTCAGACGATCAAAAGTTATGTAATATGGAATACGTAAAATTTTTTCATAGACTTGCCATTTACTAGGAGCAACATTATCTTCTTTCTTTGTTTTGCCTAAATCTTCTTTTTCTGTGCTTTTAGAAAGAAATTCTATTGCAACTGTTGGACTAACTCCTTCTTGCCAAATAACATAGCTGTTGCGCATATCAATTCCATCATAAAGCCTAGGCACACCAACAACAGCAAACCAATCAGGGCGTTTGTACCAGGTTTGATGTCTAACATCAAAGTAAAAATTTATATCTATACCAATGAAAATCTCTTCACTTTTATAATTAGTAGGTTGGAAGGTTTCTTTTAGTAAATGTGGTTGGATAACATGAAACTCGTCTGGCACGCCGCTTTCTCCTATTTCTTCACTGGGTAAATCATACATAGTTGGTAAAGTTTCTCTTGGTGACAAAGGAGTACCGTCTACTTGTTTTGGAAGAATGGATTTACTCATAAGATAAGTTACCTAAAAATTTGAAAATTATTTTTCTAGATTTTAATAAATTCGCTTATTTATTACCAGACAAAATAGCGAAATTTTAGCGAAATGGAAAAATTATGCTGGCTTGTTTAACCTTTCTAATTCACGAAGGCTATCAGCAGTAGTGATAACTAAAAGCTTTACGCCTGATTCTAATGTGAAACTAGGGCTAGGATTCCAATCCATTTCTGTTGCGCTTTGATAAAGGGCAATAGTGAGTTCTAATTGGCTACGCAATTGATCTAATGGCCAGCCAATTAACTGTGAATTATCTGCTACAGTAAATTCCACAGTATTAAGTTGAACGTTATTGAAAACAAAAGAGTTAATTACATTTCGTTCAGTTACTGCGGCAGCAAAAACTGGTGCTGCAATTGCAGAAGTACTAAAAACACATTGAATATTAAAGCTTTTAGAGATTTTACGTGCCAAGTTTTCATCAAACATTCTCATTACCACTCGAATATCTGGTCTTATGGTACGAGCATCAATAGCTATTTCTAAATTAGCTAGATCATCATTAGTTGCAATAATTATAGCTTTTGCTTGATTAATATTGGCTTGTCCAAGCACTTCTTGTCTTCGTGCATCAGCAATGATTACAGGGACTCCTAGGTTGCGTATTTCTTCGGCAAAACTAGTTTCTTTTATATCAATAATTACACACTCTGTATCATTGTGTAAGAGGTTTTGCACTGTTCTATAACCTACGTGACCTAAACCACAAACAATTACATGATTGGTATAAGTTGAAGCTAGCAAGATAAACCATTCCTTTCTTTGGCTACGTTTTTGAAAAAGCAAACTGCCTAAACTAGCTATTGTGTGTGTAATTAAACCTACGCCAAGAACAGGTAAGACAATAAACAAATATCCTAAATAAGAGTCTTTAGGATAAGGAAGTAATGCTTGTCCTAAAATACCATGTATAGTGTAGTAAAAAGCTTCTGGCCAGTTAATAAGGCTATCAGGGCGAGGATAATAATAATGGATTAAGGTAGTTCCTAATAAAATCTCAATAGTTAAAATCCATAAAGAAAAACGGAATTCATGTCTTAAAATACGTAATAATCGTAACTCGATCATTACATATCGCTTAATTTTACGTACTAGCTTTTGAATTGAAAGATATAGCTTTGAAGGTTGATGAATAATAGACACAGTAAAATTTTTAGTCTTAAATTATTTTTCTAATTTTTCTAACTAGTTAACTATTTAGCCAAATTAATAGATTTTAAGCGTTCGCTATCGAGTTGCCATTGGTCATTATATCGCCTAATTTGATAATCTCCTTCAAAATTTTGTTTAAACCCATCATCATCAACTAAGCGATATTGAATACGGATTAAAGCACTAGTTTCGCTTTTAATCATTACTTTAAGGCTATTTAATTCAACAGCTTTGATTTCTTTTAGTCGCTTACGTAACACATCAGTGGTTTGTTGACTTTGCATTTTAGGAGAAAGTTTTTCATATGCTGAACTTAATTGACTATTACCAGCAGCTTGTTCGCCTTCTAACCCTAGCTGAGTAGCAGCATTTAGACTAGCATAGAATGAAAGCAGGGTTAGTGCAGGGTGATTGGAAATTAAAGAAAAGTCTTTGCCATCCCAACTATAAATACTATAAGTACCAATACCTTTTTTTTCTCCTTGTAGCATTATTAATTCTTCTTGTTTATCAAAGTTAATATCAGCTACTAAGGCAGGTCGCCAAATTTTGTTAGTGAATGGTGAACCTGTTTGGTACAAATTACTAGAACGAGTAATTAATTCAGGACTGCCATTACTACCAACTCGAAACAGTACAGCATAAATTCCACTTGGATGTTTAGCTGCGCTATCAGTACCAGTGTCCACTCCAATTATTGCTAACATTTCTTGGGCTTCTGATTGAGTAAACTGGCCTATTGTACGGCTAAGTACTGCAATTTTATGAGTCTCTACTTCTTCTACTTGATAGATTTGTTCTAGTATAGGTTCACTTGAATCTTCTGCTAGAGTTTTATAAGTAAGAGACTCTTTAGGATAAAGTACTCTTAAAATGCTAACATCATCTAATTTAACAAACTTGTCTAATGGAGTATTTGGAGTACTTGGAATATTTGGAGTATTCGCTATGTTATTTGTATTTGAAGGCGATATAGGTTTGTTATCTTGAGGGGCAGCAAGATTAACAATAGAAATACAAAAAATTAAAGAGAGAGTTAACAAAGCTCTTTTGAGCATCTGAATAGTTTTTAGGAAAAAAGAATAAAAATCTTTCTTCCTAAGCCTCCTATATAAAATTAATTAGTACTTGGGTTTTGAGTTTGTTGATCTGCTTGGTCACGACGATAAGGTGCACTTAAGTATTGTTCTGCCATTTTTTGAGCATTGTCATAGTTGTCACCTACTTCAATAGCTTTTTTATATTCAGCTACAGCACGTTCTCTTTGGCCAAGTGAGTCATAACAATTACCGCGTTTGATGTGTGACCAAACTTGTACCCAGCGAGGTTGTAGGTCTAATTCTAATGCTTCTCCAAAAGCATCATTAGCTTTAGGATAGTTCTTTTGTGCAAAGTAAAGTAATCCTAAATTATACCAAGCCCAAGAACTACTACGATTTAACTTAATCGCTGCTTGGAATTGTTGTTCTGCTTCGGGATACTCATCATTGCGAAAGTGTTCAATCCCGCGACGAACAATAACAGAAACTCTAATATCATCAGATACTTTTAGTAGTTTACTATCAGGATCGACTACTATATCTAGAGGTTTTCCTTTTGCTTCAAAATTAAAGTCGGCAGTCTTACCTATCATATTTAGCTGGGTTCTTTCTGAGCCACCTTCATAGAGCAATTCAACATCTATAGGCATATTAAAAGAATCAACATCTTGATTGATAGTACCACGTACTCTAAAAGTATTATTTTTAGTTCTTAGCATCTGATATTCAGCATGAAATTCTGGTACACCTGTAGCATCAACCCATTGGCCAAAGAAATAGCGCATATCTCGACCAATAACTTTATTTGCTAATGTCTCAAAATTACTGATGCTTGCTTGTTTACCTTTGTATTCCTGATAATACGTTTGCATTAATTTATCAAAAACATCATTACCAGCTACTAAACGCAACATTCGAAATACAAAAGCACCTTTGTAAAAGACTATTGAACGATAAGCTTCAGATTGATCATCTAGCTCTGTAGGAGCACGGGAAATCGAAGTCTGTGCTTCAAAGGCCATTGCGCGTTCCATTGCACCCCGAGCAGTTTCTCTAAAAGCCGTGTCCGAAGAATTACTTTCCAATACACCTAGTGCGCTATACTGAGCTAATCCTTGGGAAAGCCAAACATCATCAAACGACTTAAGAATAACTGCTTGTCCCCACCATTGATAGGCAGCTTCTCTGTAAAGTGATTCTGAAGGAGTATCGACTAGCTTAAAGGTTTTTTCTCCAAGTAGGGTAATGCCAGCAGTAGTTAAAGTGTCTAACGTTTCATTATCTACTTCAGCAAAAACTAGCCTATTACCAAAAGCATAAGCACCATATTTAGTGTTGTACACATTAACTGCTTGGGCTACTTCTTCAGCATAACGTTGCGCTGCTACTTCACTACCAGGCTTAACATAAAAATCTATGTCAACAGAGCCACTCTTAGCGTTTCTATTGATATAACGAGCGATTGCAAATGTGCCAAGTAGTACAGGTTGAGTACTAGTAAAGGTATGAATATTTCTTGGGACACTATTACTAGTACTTGAAACAGGATCTTGATAATTTGTATCGTTCCTAGTTTCACCATTAGCAACAAAATAAGAAACAGGCAGAAAAACAGGTGCAAGTGGTTTTCCTACGGTCGGTTTTCCTACAGTCGGTTTCTTAGGAACAGGTTTTCTAGGAGTCGGTTTTTTAGCTGGAACCTTCTCAGGGATTTTTTCTTCAGGTTTTACTTCTGTTGGGGGAGGAGTTACTACAGGTGGAAAATAAGCGCGAGTTTCTGGTGGTTGAGTGCTTAATCCTACTACTGTTAAATCCGAAGGAGCAATTAAAGAGATTTGATAGGTTGCAATGTCTGATGCATAACCATGAAAAGGAAACCAGCGTGATGCATAAGTTAAATAAGAACCTTCTGAACCAATATAAGCAAGTCGTTTATTGGCTAACACTCCACCTTGTGCAGAGGTAAGCATACCTTCATAAACGAAGTTTAATGTTATAGGCTCATTAGCAGGAACTTGTGTTCCTAGGTCAATGCGCAAGTTTAGCGCGTCTACAGTATCTTGGACAAACTGTAGCTCACGACCATCTTCTGTGGTAATTTTGCTGACTTTAAGTGATCCATTCATTTCAAAAATTACTGATTGAGTAGCTTTTAATGCTTGAAAAGTAACAGCAGTGTTTGCTCGTAGGGTATGAGTATCAGGAATTATTTCTGCTTCGATTTTATAATTAAGTATATCTATTGTGATTTGCTCGTCGCGAGCAGTAACATTATTAATAACCAAGAAAAATGCTAAGATTAGGCCAAAAAGACTTACTAAACTGCGTGGTATTTTATTCATCTTAGACACGGTGCTAGATATTGGCTAGCGATGGCTGCCAAAAGTGCGCCGACCTCCAACCTATTTAAGATTTTAAGATAATGAAAATTAAAAGACTCGAAATAACAATTAAAACCCGATTTTTATAGTATTTAGTTTATTACAACAACTTTTTATATAAGCTTAGAACTCCTATAACTAGGAGTTTTCAGGTAAAAATAGCAAATGGATTATAGCATCAGTACTTAGAATTGCAATTGTCTGGTAGTTGTAGAAATTAAGATGCAGTAACTTTCCAATCAAGTTGCGTTAGGTTGGATTTAAGAGGAAAACTAAACCAATTAGGTGTTGTCTTGGACTTAATCTGTTGAAATATTTAGGTATTGTTTTATTAAACCATAGATCTGAAGTGGGCTAAAAGGCTTAGTTAAATAGCCTGTTACACCTATTTCTTGTTGCTCGTCTTCGGTTGGGCCTTCGCCTTTAGCGGAAAGTAGAAAAATAGGGATTTTTTCAAAACGAGGATCTTGACGCAACTTCTTACAAACTGTTAATCCATCCATTCTAGGCATTTCTATATCTAGGAAAATCAAGTTTGGCAACTCTTTAAGAGCCATTTCTAAACCATCTTCGCCATTAGATGCACTGACAAGTTCAATCTCATCAGATCTAAAAAGTTCTGTAAATATTGCTACAATAAAAGGCTGATCATCGATAATAAGCAGTTTAGGTTTTTCGCTCATTATTTTTCCTGAGATTTCCTAGTAAAATAAAAGATCTGCTGATAATAAGCTTAGCTAGGTAAAGATGTCAATAGGAGAGGGATTTAAGGATTTAAGAAATGACTTGCTCTTTTATTAACAAATTCAGCTTTTTTCTCCAAGTTTCAGGATCATACCAAAAACATCCTAAACAACCTTTTTCGTCATCTGAAGGAATATTTGTGTCCCAAGCTAAACTACCATGCCAAAAGTATTTTATACCAATAAAAGTGCCACGCTCATTAGTTTTAGCACATTTTTCACAATTTCTGCTTTTCCAAAGATTATTTTCTCTTGTTAGCAATTGAAACTTTTTCTGAATATCTTCTAATGACATTTCAGTGTCATAGCTTTCATCTTTTGACCAGCGTACTTGTGGGAATCGGTGATCTACTTCTAACTGGTTAGGTGTCATTTCTCTTAAAGAAAGGGCTTCTATGTTTTTGTAGTGTTTTAAGACTTTTTTTCTTAGTTTATCAGACAATTGTAGTCTTACGTAGGATGCTGCAATAGGAATGGTAGAGATTAAACGACGATGAACCGTTTTATCATTGCAGGTATTACAAGGTATAGTTTTCTTTTCAACCTTAAATCCATGCTGACGAATAATTTGAATGGCTTTAGCAGGTTGTGTTCCAGGTAATTCATGTTTACCACAATGCCATTGGCTATCAGATAAAATCATAAAGGCTTGATGTAGTTTAGTGCCTTCGTTAAAAGGGTGGTCTACCATAGTTTATTTCTTTTTTAGTATAAAAATATATTCGTGCTTAAAAATATAAAAACCTCCTGCTAAAGCACGATAACGCCAAAGGTCTTTTTGACTACGTTTTCCAGTGGTATCTTCAAAGTTTTTTACTACTATACTTTTTAGAGAAAAACCTAAGTTTAATATCTCATTCATTGCTAAAAACCCTAGTGGAATCCAGTCGCCACCAGCATATTTATCTCCAATAACTAAAATTAAATATCTACCTTTGTCTAAAACACTAGCAGCATTAGCAGCAACATTTTTTAGCATTGATAAAAATGAATCTACGCTAGCAGCATTAGATAAATCACGTAAATCATCACTAAATTTAATGATGTCAAAATATGGTGGATGCATTATTACTAATTGAACAGACTTAATACGTAGGCTTTCTAATGCAGATTTATAATCAGTATTTGTACTATCATCATTAAATATTTTCCAAGTAGTTGAATATCTATTTGGTTCAGCAGAAATAAAACCTGTAGCTTTTTCAGCAATATTAGCTTGTAATTCAATCCCTAAACAATTTCTCCCTAGTCTTTGTGCTTCTATTAAAGTAGTTCCACAGCCAGCAAAAGTATCTAAAACCCATTCACCTTTTTTAGTATATCTTTTCATCATTTGGTTAGGGATTTGGGGGATAAAATTGCCCCAATACCCAGCAGAATGAACACCAGAACTATCACGTTTATCTAACAACCATAAACTATCTGTCAATATATCATCATATTCTTTCCAACGATTAAGATTAATGTTATTTATATCACTAGTTTTTACACTAGTGACGCCTTTTTCTAATCGCTCAACATAATAAATAGCTCTTTCTAGGGTTAGAGAGTCTTTTATTTGATTAAGGTCTTCTAACAGGCAAGCTTGGTTAAATTCAATTGTTTCGCTATTAGTCTTAGCGCTTGAAACAATTAGATCAGAGTTAATGGTTGAGTTAAGTAAAATATTTTTTATTTCTATTATTTTATTTCTTAAAATTAATAAAGTTGATGATGTTTTTAATTGTTGGGCAAATTCTAAGAATTTGGTTTTATTAATTTTTACTTGAGAATTACTAGTTTTTATTTCTGGGATTTCATCAAATAAACTAAAAGTCAATTGAGCTTTGGGCTTCATTCAAATTTCCTTTTGATTTAGGGTGTAGCTATTAGCTATTTTTATAGTACTACACCCCTTAAAAATAAATCAAAATTATGCTGTTTGTGAGTTGGATTTACCTTCACTCAATACTGCTTGAGCGGCAGCAAGTCGAGCAATTGGAACACGATAGGGCGAGCAGCTAACATAATTTAATCCTGCATAATGGCAAAAAGCTACACTGCTTGGTTCACCTCCATGCTCACCGCAAATACCTATTTTGAGGTTTTCACGAGCACCACGACCAAGATGTACAGCCATTTCAATTAGTTTGCCAACTCCTTCTTGGTCAAGCACTTGGAAAGGATCATCTTTGAAAATTTTCTTTTCTACATAAAAAGGTAAAAAACGTCCTGAATCGTCACGGCTTAACCCATAAGTTGTTTGTGTTAAATCATTTGTTCCAAAAGAGAAAAACTCTGCCACTTTAGCAATTTTGTTTGCTGTTAATGCTGCTCGGGGTAACTCAATCATTGTTCCTACTAGGTAGTCTACTGAAACACCTTCTTTTTCAAAGACCTCTTTTGCTATTCGACGTACTACTTCTGTTTGTAAAGCTAATTCTTTTACATCGCTAACTAAAGGAATCATTACTTCAGGAATAACAATTACACCTTCGTGCTTTACTGCCACAGCAGCGTTAAAAATTGCTCGTGCTTGCATCTCGGTGATTTCTGGATAAACAATACCTAAGCGGCAACCTCTATGACCTAACATGGGGTTAGCTTCATGAAGGTTTTTGATTTTGGTGGAAAGTTCTTCTTCAGAAATATCTAGTTTATTTGCTAACGCATTAACTTCTGCTTGGCTATGAGGGAGAAATTCATGCAGTGGAGGATCTAGTGTACGAATTGTTACTGGATAACCATTCATTGCCCTGAAAATACCAATAAAATCATCACGTTGAAGCGGCTCGATTTTAGCTAAGGCGTGTTGGCGTTCTTGGTGATTTTTAGCCACAATCATTTCGCGCATTGCATCAATACGATTACCTTCAAAAAACATATGTTCTGTACGGCATAATCCAATACCTTCAGCACCAAACTTTCGTGCTACTTCAGCATCATGAGGTGTATCAGCATTAGTACGGACTCGTAGTTTACGAAACTCATCTACCCAAGTCATAAACTCTTCAAAGTTTTCATCTGGATTGGGGTCAATTAGCTTTACTATTCCAAGAATAACTCTTCCTGATGAGCCATCAACAGAAATATAATCACCTTTATTTATTGTCCGGCCATCAACAGAAAAACTTTCTTTTTCATAACTGATATTTAGAGCACCACAGCCCGCTACACAGCATTTACCCATTCCGCGAGCAACTACTGCGGCATGGCTGGTCATTCCACGTCTAGCTGTGACAATTGCATGAGCCGCAACCATTCCCTGGAAATCATCAGGAGAGGTTTCAATTCTAACTAAAATTACTTTTTCGTTATTTTTGGCTAGAGCTTCAGCATCATCAGGAGAAAAAACTACTCTACCACTTGCCGCACCAGGGCTAGCAGGAAGTCCTGTTGCTAATACATCAAGTTTTTCATTAGGATCAACCATTCTATGAAGCAGTGTATCTAAATGACCAGGTTCAACCCTAGTTACGGCAGTAGCTTTATCAATTACGCCTTCGCGTACTAAGTCAACTGCGACCTTTACTGCTGCTGCTCCAGTGCGTTTAGCATTGCGTGTTTGTAACATCCAAAGTTTGCCACGTTCAATGGTAAACTCTAGGTCTTGGACATCTTTGTAATGACGTTCAAGCATTTCCGCTACTTTAACAAATTGGTTATAAACTTCAGGCATATCATCTTGAAGCTGAGAAATGTTCTTAGGGGTGCGAATACCTGCTACGACATCTTCACCTTGGGCATTAGCTAGGTATTCACCAAATAGTAATTTTTCGCCTGTTGAAGGATTACGAGTAAAAGCTACGCCTGTACCAGAATCATTACCCATATTTCCAAACACCATAGCTACAACATTTACTGCTGTGCCTAGGTCATCAGAAATTTTGTGTACACGACGATAATCTATTGCTCGTTTGCCATTCCAAGAGGCAAACACAGCACGAATGGCTAGCTCTAGCTGCTTGTAAGGATCACTAGGAAAATCACTGCCTGTTTCAGTTTTTACTAAAGATCTAAATTCCTGACAAATCTCTTTTAAGCTATCTACTGTTAGGTCAGTGTCTAGTTGGGCACCAATTTTTTCCTTATGATGGTTAAAAATATGGTCAAATTTTTCTGGGTTTATATCTAGAACAATTTTTCCAAACATTTGAATAAACCTGCGATAAGCATCATAAGCAAATCGCTCATTTTGAGTCAAATCAGCCATTGCTTGTAGCGTTTCTTCGTTTAGTCCAAGGTTAAGTACTGTATCCATCATTCCAGGCATACTAAACTTAGCTCCAGAACGTACTGAAACTAAAAGAGGGTTTTCTTTGTTGCCAAAACCCTTGCCAGTAGCTTCTTCGACTTTGCGTAGTGCTGCTATTGAACTATCCCACATCCCTTCAGGAAATTGCTGATTGGCTGCGTAATAATCAGTGCAAGCTTCTGTGCTAATTGTAAAACCAGGTGGAACTGGCAGTCCTGCGTTGGTCATTTCTGCTAGACCAGCACCTTTACCACCAAGTAAGTCTTTCATTGTTGAGTTACCATCAGCTTTTCCATTAGCGTAAAGATATACATAGTTAGTCATAGGTTGACCTCAATATTAGTAGGATAAAATTTTTAGATACTTATAATTAAATGAGTTTTGTTTCTGCTTGTAATTGATTCATTAAATCGTAGGAGCGCAAATCACGTTCAACAATACGACGAATTAAGCGATAAGCAATATCTCCTATCGCGCTTAAATGTTCTACTGGCTTATCTTGTTCAGCAAATATAGTTGGGTTATTGCGTAATATTGCTTCAAATGATCGCTTAAGTTCACTAGAAATTGTAACTCCTCGTCCCCCACTACAGCCATAGCATTGTGGTGTACCATCAGGAGAAAGCCATACACCGCTAGACAGGGCAATTTCGCTGTTACAAGAAATACACTTGTTTAAATCTGGAAAGAAACCAGAGATTTTTAATAACCAAACCTCAAAATACCTTAATAAGCTATCTAACTGAGAGTTTTTAGCCATTGCCTCCATTGTTGCTATTACTAGCCGATAAAGCTTTTCATTTGCTTCATGTGCAGGCGAAAACTCACATAAAAGTTCAGTGAAATAGGAAAGCGCAGCAGCATTTTCTGTCTTAGATGCATGATGGAAATGCGATTGAACAATTTCACAAGTCGAAATTCGCACTAGCTCTTGACCCTCTTTTTCATGATAGGTTAGGCTAACTTCTGTAAAAGGCTCTAAACTAGCCCCAAAACGGCTTTTCATCTTACGTGCACCGTGTGCTACACCACGAATCAAACCCGTAGAACGGGTTAGTAAAACACAAATTTTATGTGCTTCTGAAAAAGGGTAGGTGCGTAAAATAAACGCAGTAGTTTGATGAAGTGGCATGTTAATCAATTCTGCCTATTCATTTGATAATATTAATCATATTTAGGCGCGCTATCTTTTACTACTACATAGCGTTCATCCATAGAAATTATTGAACCAGCTTGTTTTATATAATAAACTTTTACGCCGCTTTTACGTCCACGGCCTTCAATAACACCAATATAAACCCCATTCTTACCACCATAAGCATGCTTTCCTACAATATTATCTTCCTTACTATCATTAACAACCATTAAGTAAATAACTAGTATTACTACAGAGGCAAAGATAGCGGCAAGAGCTTGTTTTAACAAACGTTTCCAAAAAGAAGGAGGTGCTGGTAGGTCTTGGCCAGAGCTTGGTTTTTCTACTGATAATATAGACATAGGCGTATATTTTAAACTTAACACTCGCTAGGTTGTTAAGCTAGGAAGTGCTTTATAATGGCCTTGCTCAGCTAAAACGCGGCCATCTTGGATTAGTTTTTCTAGATGTGCTAGCACTGAGCGTTCAGCAAGTTTGTGCATTTTTTCTGGCACATCGGTATAAACGACTTTAACAACTTCTGGAATAGTTGTAGCACCTTGTTCAACAGCCTTTAAGATATTACTCTCACGTAACAAACGATGAGAAATATATTGTTGTATCTTAAAATGTGCTCCTCCCATTGGGGCACCATGAGCACCAAAAATGGCTGTTAATGGCAATTCTGCTACTCGACGTAATGAGTCTAAATAATCACACATATTACCTTCTGGAGGATCTATCACCACAGTTCCCATACCTACGATTAAATCCCCAGAAACTAGTGCTCCTGTACGCTCTTCAAAGAAACAAATATGATCTTGTGCATGTCCAGGAGTGTATATAGATCTTAGTCGCCAACCTCTTTCGCCTGGTAATGAGATTACTTCATTATCAGCAATTGTACCATCAACATGAAAAAGGTCGCCAACCTTTTTTTGAGTAAGCGGATGTGCTCGAACAGGAATATTTAGGTGCCTTTTTAGTGCTGCTACACCACCAACATGATCTGGATGAAAATGAGTAAGCAAGATTTCGCGAGGACGTTGGCCATTAGCAATTAAGGTGTCGATAAACTCAGCTAAATGAGTTTGCTCTTCTTCATAAGGGGAAGCTGGGTCGATAATAACAAATTCTTCTCGACCAATAATGTAGCAATTTGTATGTGTAGCTGGGGGCAGAGTTGGTGTTAGAACAGGAAATAATAACATCCCATCATGCATTTCTATACGGCGAACTATGCTGCCGGTAGCCTCTGGAACAGACGTTAAACGAGCCGTTATATCACTATCTAATCCTTGGGCTAAAGTACGTATTATATGTAGAGTAGGAGGAGCAAGCAGAACCTCTCCATCTTCCCAATGCTCAAGTGCTTGTTGTGGGCGTATCCATTCACCTTTTACTAATTCACCAGGAATAATTTCTGCTACTTGGCCTTCTGGAAGCCAAGTTAGGAAAAACCAAGTGTCAAAACGACGTGGAGCAAAAGGAGGGGTTATCCATCGGCCAGCAGGAGTAAGTAAATTAGCATCTAAATTCAGCCCTGTTAACATTAAAATAGACTTAAAACTGCGATTACCATTTAATAGCTCTTTGCGTAAACTTGCTAGTTGTTCTTTATCAGTATGTTCTATTCCTTGGGCTATTAGTATTCCAGTTTCTTCAAAGAGTTCTCGTATTACACAAGCTATCATTTGTGCTGCTTCAGCGCTCTCAGAATTAAGGACTGGAATTTCTCCATCGGCACTATCACGCTGCCCACCAGGAAAAGCTGTTACTCCAGGCATAAAAAGTAAAGAATCGGCTCTCTTTACCCAATAAAGATGAGGATCTTTACTTGAGCGTAACACAACAACAGAAGCAGCATCTTTTGGTTTAGCACTAGGAATGGTCATTAAATTTTGTTCCTGCTTAGCCTAAGTATGTATAATTGCTAATATTCTTTTCATATTCGAGGCATAGCTCAGCCGCTTCTGCTTCGGTTAATCGGCCATATTTGACTTGTTCTTGAGCATGTTTTTGGAAATTTTCAAAGAGAAAATTCTTGTCATAGCGAGCTAAAGCTAACACATCTCCTAGGTTACTGCCAGTAATAATTTTTTTGATCAAATAGCCTTCACGGTTAATAATTACATGTGCTTCATTTAATGTCCCAAAAAGATTATGAAAATTTCCCATTACTTCTTGGTAAGCACCTGTCATAAAGAAAGCTAAATAATAAGGATCACCAGGGGAAAAATGATGTAGCTCTAAAGTTTCTTTAATATCTTTAAGGTCTACAAACTTGTCAATAATACCGTCTGAGTCACAGGTAAGGTCTACTAGGGTTGCATGCTCAGAAGGGGCAGAATTAAGTTTATGAATTGGCATAATTGGGAAAAGCTGTTCAATTGCCCAACTATCAGGTAAACAGCGAAATACACTAAAATTACACAAATACTTAGCACTAAGGATTTTCTTTAGGTCTTCAAACTCTTCACTAATAATTTTTGATTGCTGTGCAAAACGATTAGCCCTTTCACATACTTCCCAAAACAAAGCCTCACCCTTAGCACGGTCTTCTAGGCTGATTAAGCCTAGGTTAAACAAAGTAAATAGCTCCTCTTTATGCTCAAGCGCGTCATGGTAGTATTCACGATGGGTTTTTGAACTAACATTTTCCATTAAGTCTTTTAGTTCAATGACTACCTGAGGATCATCATCCTTAGTTGTGACTTTAGAAATGTCATCTAGCACAGTCTCAATTTCATCTTGAATATTTGTAATAATCACTGCATGAAAGGCTGCTACAATACGTCCTGATTCTGTAATAATGGTTGGCTCTGGAGCATCTTCTTCATCGCAAACAAGTTTGATTGTGTAAATTACATCATTAGCAAACTCTTGCATTGTATAATTAGCTGATGAATCAAAACTAGTTTTGCTTCCATCGTAATCAACACCCATTCCACCACCTACGTTAAGATACTCAATGTCAATACGCATTTCACGAATCTTACAATAAACCCGTGCTGCTTCTTTGATAGCATTTTTAACCCGTTTAATATCAGTGATTTGCGAGCCGATGTGAAAATGTAACATTTTTAAGCAGTCTATCATGTTATTTTCACGTAAGATGCGTACTACTTCTAGCATTTCGCTAGTAGTAAGCCCAAACTTTGCTGTATCACCGCCGGATTTTTCCCATTTGCCTGAACCACGGGAGTAAAGCCTAGCGCGAATACCAATATTAGGTCTTATTCCTGTTTCTTTAGCTTGTCGCAAAATAATATGAAGCTCTTCTACTTTTTCAATTACTAGGATTAGTTTTTTTCCAGCACGCAATCCCATTAATGCTAAGCGTATGTAGGATTCATCCTTAAAACCATTGCATACAACAAGGGATTCAGGGGCTTGATCTAAAGCTAGTGCGCCGTAAAGCTCAGGTTTTGAGCCTACTTCAACACCAAAATTATAGCGTCGTCCCTCACGTAAAACTTCTTCTAAAACATCACGACGGGGGTTAACTTTCATTGGAAAAACACATAAGTGATTACCTTTATAATCAAACTCTTTAATTGAGCTTTGGAAAGATGAAGTCAGCTTACGTACTTGGTGAGCTAGCAACTGAGGAAACCTTAGGATTACAGGTAGTTTAACTCCACGTTTTAGTAGGTCTTCTACTACTTCTACTACATCGACTGAAGAAACGTCTTCTTCAGAAGGACGGACAATTAAGTGTCCTTTTTTGTTAACGTCAAAAAAACCTGCTCCCCAATTTTCAATACCATAAGTTTGTATGGTTTCCTCAAGAATGTTTTTCATTTTTTTTAGTTTGTAACCTCCATATTAGACCAAAATTAATCAGAAAAAATTATTTGCCTTTCAGATCTTATAAGCGACGAAATTTAGCAGATTAACTCTAGGGTGTCAAAAGCTTTTTTCACTATTTCAAAAGTCATTTATTTGCTAGAAAAAACAAGATTTATCGGCACTTGTCCTTGACAGCAAACCCTACATTCCGTTTAATCCAAAAGTTACCAATCTTTTGATAGTTTTAATCGACATTTTAATTTTTGGAGGATTAACCCATGGACGCAAAAACGGTGCTCCGTTTTGCTATTGATAAACAAGTAAAATTCATAGATTTACGCTTTACAGACTTGATTGGACAATGGCACCATATGACTTTTCCTATAAATCAACTTACAGAAGATTCTTTTGTTGATGGATTTGGTTTTGATGCTTCTAGTTTACGTGGCTGGGCGGCAATTAATGAATCAGATATGCTTTTAATGCCAGATGCTAACCGTTGTTGGGTAGATCCTTTCTTTGAAGAAACAACACTTTGTATGATTGCAGATATAGCAGATCCACTTACCAAAGAACCCTATTACTTAGATCCTCGTAATGTAGCTAGGCGAGCAGAAAACTACTTACAATTTACTGGTATTGCTGATACTTCTTTTTTTGGCCCAGAAGCAGAATTTTTTGTTCTAGATAATGTACGTTACCAAAATGACCCACATTACTGTTTTTATGCTATTGATAGCGAAGAAGGCCACTGGAATAGCGGTAGAGAAGCTAATAATTTAGGCTACCGTATTCGCGCTAAAGAAGGCTATGTTCCTGTTCCACCAATCGACAAACTTCAAGATTTACGCTCAGAAATAGCACTTAACTTAAATGAAGTAGGAATAGAGGCTGAATGTCATCATCACGAAGTTGCGAGTGGGGGCCAATGTGAAATAGATTTTCGCTTCTCTACATTGCTTTCCACAGCAGACAATGTACTGCTCTTTAAGTATATTGTCCGTAATACTTGCTATACTTATGGGAAAGCAGCTACTTTTATGCCCAAACCTATGTTTGGCGATAATGGTAGTGGGATGCATTGTCATCAAAGCTTGTGGAAGGGAAATAAACCGCTTTTTGCTGGTGAAGAATATGCAGGTCTTTCTAAAATGGCACTTTACTACATAGGTGGATTACTTAAGCACGCACCAGCCCTGGCTGCTTTTGTTGCTCCTACTACCAATAGCTATAAACGCTTAGTTCCAGGCTATGAAGCTCCTGTTAACCTAGCTTATTCAAGACGTAATCGCTCAGCAGCAGTAAGAATCCCAGTGTATTCTAATAGCCCTAAAGCCAAGCGAATAGAGTTTAGACCTCCTGATCCAAGTTGCAATCCTTACCTAGCTTTTTCTGCAATGCTTATGGCTGGACTAGATGGGGTTCAAAACCAAATTGACCCAGGACAACCCTTAGATAAAGACATCTATGACCTACCACCAGAAGAACTTAAAAATGTTCCAAGTTTACCTGGTTCACTAGAAGAATCTCTTAAGGCATTAGAGCAGGACACAGAATTTTTGCTTAAGGGAGATGTTTTTAGTGAAGGGTTAATTTCTCGTTGGATTGATTACAAGCGTAAGAAGGAAATAGATCCAATACGTATGCGACCACACCCAATGGAATTTGCTATGTATTTTGATGTTTAATTTTTAGCCACCCATAAATGGGAGGCCTATTATCAAATTATCAAATGCTCCAAGGGGCATTGAGAGGTTAAAAAGATATTTAATCTTTATAGCTCCTCTGGGGCTATTGATAATAGACCAGCCCTAAAGGACTGGCCTTTCTTGACAGATAAGCCTAGTGGTTGTTAAACTTTGCGGTTTTAACTACTGTAATTTTGGCCGAACTTTTGTAAGGAGAAAATTTTATGACATCATATAATGGCCTGCCTGTGCCTGTGGATGGCGCAAAAATAACTATAGATTCTAATGGGAATTTAAATGTTCCAAACAATCCAATTATCCCTTTTATTGAAGGAGATGGCACAGGTCGTGACATTTGGAAGGCTTCTTGTCGCGTCTTTGATGCTGCTGTAGCAAAAGCTTATCAAGGTGCTCGTCGTGTGGTTTGGTATGAAATTTTTGCTGGTGAAAAAGCTTATACCAAATTTGGCGAATGGCTTACTAACGATTCTCTAGAAGCAATTAAAGAATTTCGTGTTGCGATTAAAGGGCCTCTAACTACACATGTTGGTGGTGGTATCCGTAGCCTTAATGTCACTTTACGCCAAGTCTTAGACCTTTATGCTTGTGTTAGACCAGTACGCTATTTCCAGGGCGTTCCTGCTCCAGTAAAACATCCAGAAAAACTTGATGTAATAATCTTTCGTGAAAATACTGAAGATGTTTATGCAGGAATAGAGTTTGCTGCTGGCAGTGAAAAAGCCCAAAAAATGTTAGCTTTACTCAGTGAATTTGGTTATACAGTGCGTCCAGATAGCGGAATTGGTATAAAACCAATGTCTGCTACAGGTACTAAACGCTTGGTTCGCCGAGCGATTAACTATGCTCTAGCTCAAGGCAAAAACAAAGTCACATTAGTTCATAAAGGTAACATTATGAAGTTTACTGAAGGAGCTTTTCGTGATTGGGGCTATCAATTAGCAAAAGAAGAGTTTGCTGATTCAGTAGTAACTGAAGACGATGTTTATAGTAAGCATGGTGGACAGATTCCTAAAGGCAAAGTAATGATTAATGATCGTATTGCTGACTCAATGTTCCAACAAGTACTAATTCGACCAGATGAATATCAAGTACTTGCTACTCCAAATCTTAATGGCGATTATTTGTCAGATGCTTGTGCTGCTCAAGTAGGGGGATTAGGGCTAGCTCCTGGTGCAAATATTGGGGATATTGCAGCTATTTTCGAAGCCACACATGGAACTGCTCCTAAATATGCTGATAAAGACTTAATTAATCCTGGATCAGTAATTCTTTCTGGAGTAATGATGTTTGAACATATGGGCTGGCCAGAAGTTAGTAATTTAATTATCAAAGGTGTTACTAATGCTATTCAGCAAAAAAGAGTAACCTATGATTTAGAGCGTCAAATGGAAGGCGCGACTAAACTTAAAACTAGCGAGTTTGCAGATGCAATTATTGAAAATATGTAACTGAAAGGCGAATAATTATGAGCAGAAAAAAAGTAACTGTAGTTGGTGCTGGTAATGTTGGTGCCACATTAGCACAACGCTTAGTAGACAAAGAACTTGCTGATGTTGTGCTAGTAGATATTATTGAGGATATGCCTCAGGGTAAAGCTTTAGACTTGGCCGAATCTGCCCCTGTTGAAGGCTATGATTGTCGTTTAACTGGTTCTAATGGCTATAAAGAAACTGCTGGTTCTGATATCGTTGTGATTACTTCAGGTATTGCTCGTAAGCCTGGCATGAGTCGCGATGATTTAATTAACACTAACAAAAATATTGTTAGGGCTGTGACAGAGGAAGTAGTTAAATACTCTCCTAATACAATTTTGATCATAGTTTCTAACCCACTAGATGCAATGTGTCATGTTGCTCACAAGGCATCAGGTTTTCCAAAGAATCGTGTAATGGGTATGGCTGGAGTCCTTGACTCAGCACGTATGAGTTGCTTTTTGGCTGAAGCTTTAGACGTTTCAGTAGAAAATATTAACTCGTTTGTGTTAGGTGGTCATGGAGACACAATGGTACCACTTGCTCGCTACTCTACTTGTGCTGGTATTCCTATTACTGAATTACTACCAAAAGAGACCATTGATAAAATCCTAGATCGCACCCGTAATGGTGGAGCAGAAATAGTTAAGCTATTAAAAACAGGTTCTGCCTACTATGCACCTTCTGCTGCTACTGCTGAAATGGTAGAGTCCATATTAAAAGACAAGAAAAAAGTGCTTCCTTGCGCTGTTTATCTAGAAGGTGAATATGGTATTAGTAACCTATTTGTTGGTGTACCTGTAAAACTTGGTTCTCGTGGAGTTGAGCAAATTATAGAAATTAGCTTGACTACTGATGAACGCGCTGCACTGCAAAAATCCGCCGCTTCTGTTCAAGAACTAGTCAACATTTTAGGTCTATAATCAAAACTGTAAGCAAAGAAGTAAGAGGCAATCCTATATAACTGCTCCTTACTTCTTTTTATTAAACATATCAATTAGCTGTGAAATATGGCTTTGGGCTTGGTTTGGTTCTTGCTCTTCCTGTTTTTCCTTTACTTCTTGTTGGCGTAGCTGTTTTAGTTCCTGTTGAAATATA
>JAHFUF010000388.1 GCA_023265235.1 Blastocatellia bacterium | reverse complement strand
GATATTATTGTTGCTCCTGCTGATGGGCGAGTTACTAAAGTTACTAAAGTTAATCCTGATCAAGTAGACTCCCCTAGTCTAATCAGTATTTTTCTTTCACCTCTAGATGTTCATATTAACCGTTCTCCTATTGCTGGACGCATTAGCGAGGTTAACCATATAAAAGGTCGGTTTGTTCCGGCTACTCGTGAAGACGCTTCATTAATAAATGAACAAAATGTAATTACTATTGAAAACGGCGGAGTTAAAATTATTATGAAGCAAATCGCTGGTATTATTGCTCGACGATGTGTGCTATGGAAAAAAGCTGGCGAATCAGTAGCTTTAGGCGAGCGTGTAGGATTAATCAAGTTTAGCTCACGTACAGACTTAATTTTACCTACAGAATATAATGTTTTGGTTAAGGTTGGTGATCGCTTAAAGGGTGGCGTTACCATTATTGGAAGGAAAAACTAATGGATAATAAAACTAGTGAAAAATTTTATCGCCGTAGACCTGACTTACGTAAAGGCGTGTATATTGTTCCTAGCCTACTTACTACCGCAAATATTTTCTGTGGCTTTTACTCAGTATTAGAATCCTTAAAAGGGTTTCAAAAAGTAGGGCCAAGTTTTCTACAATCTCTCAACCTATCAACAAGCCAAGCCCAAACTGCGATTAATCATTTTGATATTGCAGCAATTTGTATTGGTTTTTCTGTTTTATTTGACTTTTTAGATGGACGTATTGCACGAATGACAAATACTACTAGCGAATTTGGCGTAGAACTAGATTCGCTAGCTGATGTGCTTAGTTTTGGCATTGCCCCCGCAGTACTAGCTTTTGCTTGGGGATCTAGCTCAATAGTTGAACTACAAAAAATTGGTTGGGCAGTATCTTTTATGTTTCTTGTTTGTGGTGCTTTACGCCTAGCTCGTTTTAACGTCCTAGCCCGTAAACCTGCCCAAGATAAATCATCAAAAAAATATTTTGTTGGTATGCCTATTCCTGCTGGTGCTAGCTTAATTGCTGCTATTGTTCACTTTACTCCTACTCCAATCATTATGCGCAAAACTCAAATAGAGCTATTAGGATTTAATGTTGATGCTAGTCTTTATAGCGTAATGTTAATGATGTTAACAGCCCTATTAGCTCTACTAATGGTTAGTACTGTTCGTTATAGTAATTTCAAAAACACTTCTGGCAAACCAGGGATGAGTAAAAATCAAATGGTGCTTTTAGCGGCTGTAATGGTAATTGCTATTTATCAATGGTCACAGGTTGTGCTGTTAATAATGTCGACTTGTTATGTTTTTCTTGGCCCAGCAGCTAAAATTTTTAGCTTATTAAGTCGACGTGCCTCTGCTGAAGACCCTAGTGGCACGGTTTCTCATGATATAAGCTTAAATCAACAATCATAGGCAAAATAATGGAATACACAAAATATTTTTCTAATGTAGCAGACTGGGCAAAATCCAACCCAATTCGTCGTTTAACTGCTTTAATTAATCGCCCAGGCATAATTTCCTTTGCTGGTGGTGTACCTAGCCCAGAAACTTTTCCTTACAATGAGATTGCAGAAATTGCTAGTCGTCTTGTACATGAAAAAGGGGCAGAGGTTCTCCAATATGGTCTTACTCGCGGTAATCGCCAATTGATTGAATATTTGGTTGCTCAAATGCAAAGACTAGGAATAAAAACAAACACCGAAGAAATTATGCTTACTAGTGGATCACAGCAAGGTCTAGACCTACTTGCTCGTTTATTAGCTGAACCAGGAGATATAATCCTAGCAGAGCTACCTAGTTATATTGGAGGCACTTATGCTCTTAATAATGTTGGTGGAACATTAACTGGCCTTCCAATGTCTGAGGATGGATTAGATCTAGCAGTAATTAGAGATAAAGTTCTTAAAATGCGTGATTTAGGATGTCAAGTAAAACTAATTTACACAATACCTAACTTTCAAAACCCTTCTGGTATTACGCTATCTTTAGAAAAACGAAAAAGCTTATTAACTTTAGCCTCAGAACTAGACCTACTAATTCTAGAAGATGATCCTTATGGAGAGCTTTATTTTGATACCCCTCCCCCGCCGCCAATCAAGAGTTTTGACACAGAAGGGCGAGTAATTTATTTAGGCAGCTTCTCTAAAGTGCTAACACCTGGACTTAGAACTGCTTGGATAGTCGCACCTAGTGAAATTATTGCTAAAGTTGAACTGATTAAAGAAGCAGCAGATCTTTGCTCTAGTATGCTAGATCAAGCAATTGTTGCTGAATGCGCACGACAAGACTTAATCCAAGGTCGCCTTGGTAAATTGCGAGAGTTTTATCAAGTTCGTTGTCAAACAATGCTTTCTGCCTTAGATAAATTTGCACCTAAAGGAACAACCTGGACTCGTCCTACTGGAGGACTATTTGTTTGGGTAGAACTTGCTAGTCAAATAGATACTACAGAAATGCTTTCAAAGGCTGTAGAGAATGGAGTTGCTTATGTGCCTGGGGCACCATTTTATGTTAGTGATGCAAAGGTAAACACTTTGCGGCTAGCCTTTTCTAAAGAAACTCCTGAGCGTATTTCTGTTGGAATTGAAAAGCTTTGCCAGATGCTTTAGTAAATAAATTAAATTAACGCCCAGAGATAAATCACTGGGCTATTGTCAAATGCCCCATTAGGGGCATTAAAAGCTTAACGTACTTTAGAACCAATAGTTTACAAAGCAAATTCCATGTACTATATAAATTTAGTAAAAAACTGTAGTGGTCAAATACATGGGTGGCACCTTGATCACCAATAGTAAAATAAACAAACTTGTATTTAGTTGATTTTTCAAAGGCTTTGCAGAAATGCAAAATTTAAATTTCTGCAAAGGTGGTCAAATAGGTGCCACCTACCTATCTGACCCTTACAAAATTTAGTAAAAAACCATGCTTAAAGAAAACGTTTACTATCAATCGGAAATAGGGTTAATTGAAATCGTAGCCACTGATAATAGTATTTCTAAAATGGGTTTTGTTGATGAAAAACCATCTGAAACTGTTTTGGAAACTAGTAATAATTTTTTAAAAGAATGTATTGGACAATTAAGAGAATATTTTGCTAGTGAACGCAAAATTTTTTCCTTAAACCTTGCTCCTATAGGAACAGACTTTGAAAAAAGTGTTTGGCAAGAGCTAGTAAAAATTCCTTTTGGAGAAACAATTTCTTATCTACAACTAGCTGAAAGAATAGGAAATAAAAAAGCTATTCGTGCTGTTGGTCGAGCAAATGGGAAAAACCCTTTAGCCATAATAATTCCTTGTCATCGTGTGATTGGTAGCAATGGCTCTTTGACAGGTTATGGTGGAGGGCTTTGGCGTAAAGAATGGTTATTAAAGCACGAAGGCAGCCGTCAAGCAACTTTCTGGTAACCAAAAAACCGTCCGTACACGATTAAACAAAAGGTTTCACACAAAACTCCTTATCATTCCAAAAAAACTACTACTCAACATGCATCTTCTTCAAAAAAACTAATCTTAGGTATTTTGCTAGAACTACTGTTTTGGAAAATTTTTCCGTAAAAATTGGAAATTTTTGAGAAGCTTTTTCTTGTACTATCGCCATGTTCTAGCAAAAGAAATCTTCCATTTAGAGAGATAAAATGAATGAACAAATAGCAATAGTAACGCAAGGGTTAACTAAACAATATAAAAATATTACAGCAGTAAATAGCTTAGACTTAACTATCCCTAAGGGCACGATTTATGGGTTTCTTGGCCCAAATGGTGCTGGTAAAACCACCACTATTAGAATGCTGCTTGGTTTGGTTGCACCTAGTAGAGGAACTCTTTCTGTACTAGGGTATGATGTAGAAAAACATCGCGATAAAATAGCACAAAAAATTGGAGCTATAGTAGAAACTCCTGCTTTTTATAATTACTTGTCTGGAGAAGAAAACCTTAGAGTACTAGCATATTCTTCAAATTTGTCTTTAACTAGTAAAGAAATCAACGTTTTAATTGATCGAGTTGGGTTAATTGGCCGGGGTAAAGACAAAGTAAAAAATTATTCTTTAGGTATGAAACAACGCCTTGGCATTGCTGCAACTCTGCTTTCTAATCCAGAAGTGCTTTTCTTAGATGAACCTACTAATGGGCTTGATCCTGCTGGTACTGTAGAAATGCGCAATCTAATCTCAGAGCTAGGTGCAGAAAATCGGACTATTTTTCTATCTAGTCACTTACTTAATGAAGTTGAGCAGATTTGTAGTGATGTAGTTATTATTAAACAAGGAGAAAAAAAATTAGAAGGTAAAATTTCTAATCTACTAGCCCATACAAAAGGTTTTTCTATTAAAACTAGCTCTGTTACACAAGCTTTGTCCATTCTACAACAATATCCAAAGCTACAACCTCAACTTGATAATGATGGGTGGTTGAGCGTTAAAGCACAAGCAAATGATATCCCTTCAGTAATAAGCACATTAGTTTATGCCAATATAGGTATTTATCAGGTTATAGAGCGTCGTAATACATTAGAAGAGTTATTTTTAGAGTTAACTGGACAACCAAAACAAGGGTTAAGCCATAACTAAAAATTTTCAACATAGGTAATAAAGAGGATAAAAGTTATGTTAGCTTGGAATTTATTTAAAGCAGAGTTATTAAAAACTCGCAAAATGTCGATTAATCAAGTCTTAATGATTATTATGAATATTATGGGCGGTTTTTTTTACCTATCAATGATTATTATGGCTAAGGTTTATAAAGGGGGGTATTTGCGTGAAGCTGAAGTAGTGTTAGCTTTTCCTAGAAGTATAGAGCTATCCATAATGGCTATAAGTGCTTTTGGCATAATAATATCAATTATTTATATGGCTAATAATATAGGTGCTGAATATGGACGAGATACTTGGAAAATGCTCTTACCTCGTTATGGTAGTAGAGTTTCTTTTTTAATGACTAAACTACTAACAGCTTTTCTAGCAATGGTAACACTATTTATTTTTACCATAGGCTTTTGGGTTGTATTAAGTTATTTAGGTACAGTGTTTTTACAAATAAATGTTATTAGTGAACTACAGCCTGGAGAAAAAGGGACAGAGCTTTCTCTAAAAATGCTAGCAATCACTTCGCTAAAGATGTCTTTTTATGGCTTGCTCACAGTATTAGCAACTGTTGTAGCACGTTCTGTTGTTGGCGGAATAATTGCTGGAATGGCACTATCTTTAACTCTTGCCTCTGCTACAAGTGTTCCTATGCAAACATTTGTTCGTTGTATGCCAAGTATTCATATTAGTAATCTTGAAATGCATTGGACTAAAAACAGTAGAGGGTTAGAAGAAATCTCTTATGCTTTTGGTGCTAAAATCGCTCCTGAAATTAGCCTATATGTAGTAACAGGGGCTATTCTACTTATTCTAGGTTTAACACTTTACCTATTTAGTAAACGTGATATGGCTGGGGCTAGCTAGGGAATTAAGGATAATATCTGGAGTAGAAACATTGTTGCTTAACAAATTACCATAGACATTGGTTTTCTTAGCTAAGAAAGATATTAGCTGATAGGCACAAGGTTTATCAGCTAATATCTTTAAGAGTTTTAAGACTACGCGTC
>JAHFUF010000387.1 GCA_023265235.1 Blastocatellia bacterium | reverse complement strand
GTTGATAAGTTTTAATAGCATTCTTTGTTGTAGTATCTATTGTTCCTGTTGTATCACCTTTATAAAATCCTTTTACTTTTAGTATTTGTTGAGCTTTTTCAATATTAATAGGTAAGTATTCATCACGAACTTTAGTGTTTTGGGTTTGGGTTGGTTGGGGGCTGTTTGTTGGATTTGCTTTGTTTTGAGCAAAAGCCCCTGAACATAAAGCAATTAAAATAACAATAGTAGAAAAGATAGATTTGATAGTTGTTTGCATAATGATATTTTCCTCCAAAAATTAAGTGTTGATTTAGTTAGGTTTAGTGAAAAATGAAAAAAATTGTGAAAACCATAAAAATAAACATTTTTAGAAATACTCTAAAAAAACTGTTAGAAGAAGTTAGAGTATCTAAAACGAATATAGTTTTAGATAGGTTTATGAGCCTATACTATCTAATAAGAGTTTATTAGTTGGAATTGAAATGGGTAATGAGTTCTAGCTAGGAAAATGTAGAGCGTGTTATAAGCACGCTCTACAAAATAATGGTTGGCGGTGGATACTACCTAGATAATTATTCTATAGTAACAGGCAGAAAAGTAATTCCAAGACCTTTGCGTTCAACTTGTAGAATAATAGTGTCTCCTTGGTTAATAGATTTCATGATATTAGTAAGATCTGCAACAGATTTGACTGCTTGACGATTGATTTGGTGAATGATATCACCTTTTCCTAACCCTGCTTCTGCTGCTGGACTTCCTGGGGTTACTTGATCGACTACAACACCGCTCTTAATCTTTAATTCTGCTGATTGTCCAGCACTGAGAGTAGATGCAGAAACACCCAATTTCCCGCTACTTTCTTTTTCTTCTGGAATATTTTCTTCCGTATCGGCTAAATTAGAAATTGCTCCTATCTTACGTTCAGCCGTTTCTACTTTAGCAAGTTGAATTTTTCCGTCACGGATAAATTTTACCTCAGCTTGTTTACCAACAGGGGTACGCGCTACAGTATCGGTCAATTCATGCTGGTTTTTTATAGATTTTCCATCAAAGCTAATAATTAGATCGCCGCTTTGTATTCCAGCTTTAGCTGCTGGTGTATCAGGCTGAACATCATTAACCAAAGCCCCTTCAGTAGTGTTAAGCCCCAAGCCTTTAGCTTTTTCAGGCGTAACTTCTGTGATAGTTACACCAAGATAGCCACGAGTGACTTTACCATTCTTAACTATTTGTTCATAAACATGGCGTACTAAATTAGATGGAATAGCAAAACCAATACCTTGATTACCACCAGATTCGGAAAAAATCATTGTATTAATACCAATGATTTGACCTTTCATATTTACTAAAGGCCCACCAGAATTTCCTGGATTAATAGAAGCATCTGTTTGAATAAACTCATTGTAAGTACTTCCTACATAACGACCTTTAGCACTTACAATACCAGCAGTAATGGTTTCTTCTAGGCCAAACGGAGAACCTATTGCTACTACCCAATCTCCTTGTTCCATTATTTCTGAGTCACCTAAGTTTGCATAGGGTAGATTGCTAGTGTCGATTTTTACTACGGCTAAATCCGTAAGCTCATCTTTACCAATAACTCTGCCTTTAAATTTTGTACCATCAGCAAGTTTTACTTCTATGCTATCTGCTTTACCTACTACGTGATTGTTAGTAAGAATATACCCATCTTGAGTTACCAGTACTCCTGATCCAGTGCCACGTTGTTTAAATGCGTGTGGTGATTGTTCTGGGGTTCCTGGAAAATCAAACTCAAAACCAGGTATTTTAGGCATTCCTTCTGCCATACCTTTAACCTTTTGAACAGTACTAATGTTGACTACAGTAGGCTTCATTATTTTCGCGATTTCACGAAAAGTGTTAGAAAGAGCTACTGGTGAAACTACTTGCTCTGGTAGGGTAGCTTCTTTGGGAGGTGGTAGAGTTCCCAGTGCTGATACCCCACCTATAGTTGTGGGAGCTTTGTTTCCATAAACTTTTACTACTATATGCGAAAATGAAAAAATAAGTGCCAAAGCGATGACTAATGCTCCGCTGGCAGCCCAAACAACCATTCCTTTAGGTTTTGCCATAAAACTAGACTCCTATAAATTGATTTTTGTTCTCAACAAAAATTGTAACTTATTGTATTATTATAAATTACAAGATCAACATAACTTATTTTTCTTAAAATTAAGTTGTTTGCTTAGCTAGCAAATACTATATCTATTATAAAGCAATAAATACTTATATTAATATCTATATCTATATTAAATATTTGATATAGATATTATTTTAATAGTTGCCTATAGTTCATACTATATGTCTTATTTACTCTAGGGTTTTATTTACTCTAGTCTATTTAATTAATGTCCCAGTCCGGTTCCAACGAGTCCTAGTAAAAAGATCAGATAGCAAATTTCCAGAGGTAGTATTACCTGTTTCATCTTTAGAAGCATCTAATGAGTAATAAACAACCCAAGCACGCCCAACTATATAATGTCGAGGAACTGTTCCCCAATAGCGGCTATCTTGGCTATTGTCGCGATTATCTCCCATAGCAAAATAATTATCAGGAGGAATTTGAAAAGGTGCTTCAATACCAAACTTTTGCCCAGCTAAACTTTTTTCCATAACTTCTTCAGACGGATCATATTCATAAGAGTAGTAAACTTTGTAAGTAGCTCCAGTAGGAGCATTTTTAACATTAACAATTGTTAATGGGGCGTATGGATCACCAAGAGGCTGTTCTGCAAGGACATATTGCTCTGGTAGTTCTTTACCATTAATAAATACATTATTCCCTTTTATTTCAATAGTTTCACCTGGTAGGCCAATAACTCGTTTGACATAATTTGTTGTGGGATCATTTGGATACTTAAAAACTATTACATCTCCTCGCCTAATTGGTCGGTGAGGGGTAAATTTATCTAACATTAGACCATCTTGGCCAAAAATAAATTTATTAACTAATAGATGGTCGCCTACTAAAATAGTATTAAGCATTGATCCTGTAGGAACTTTCACTGCTTGAACAATAAAAGTCATACCAAAAAGTGCCATAATTACTGTGACTATAGCTGATTCAAATGTGTCTCTAAAAAACCCTTTTTTACTATTATTAGGTTGTTGCGTAGAGGAACTTTCCTTATTTGGAGTAGAGTTATTAGTAGAATTATTAGAAATGTTGTTGCTTGGTTGGTTAGTTTCTGAAAATTTTTCTTCCACAATTGACATACAGTTAAATCCTTAATTAGAAAGGTAAGTTGCTGTTAATAAGTTTTAGTTTAGTTAGTGCTTCCCGCGCCGCTTCCTGATGAGCTAATTTGATGGCAGTTCCTTTACCAGTAGCTATGCATTCTTGTCCAATACGCAATTCTATTTGAAATATTCTTTCATGTTCTGGGCCAACAGTATCTACGACAACGTATTCAGGGCCTGGTAAGTTCAATGCTTGTAGATATTCTTGTAATGCAGATTTATAATCTGTTGCAGAAAGATCTGCAATATTAAGTTTCTTTAAATCATGAAAAAGTTCTCTACGAACAAAACCATTAGCTACTACTAGTCCACCATCTAAAAAAATTGCCGCAATAATTGCTTCATAAGCATCTGCTAGTAAGGTTTTTTTTGAGCGTCCTCCAGTTTTTTCCTCACCACGGTTTAGACGCAAAAATTGACCTAATCCTAGGGCTTCTGCTCGTCGTGCTAATGTACGAGCACTAACTAGATAAGCTTTGATTTTTGATAGTCTTCCTTCATCCAATCCAGGAAATAGTTCAAATATCCAAAGGCTTACTATAAACCCTAATACAGAATCCCCTAAAAATTCTAATGCCTCGTTATGTCTAATACTATCTTCAGGATATTCATTAGCGTATGACCGATGAGTGACGGCTCGTTCCAATAGATTAGGAACTTGAAACTGATAAGAGATGCGTTTTTCTAGATCGGCTAAATTTGTTGAGCGAAGATGCTTTTCCATTGAGTAAGAGCGAAGATAAGAGCGAAATTATAGAAAGTATGATTAAACCCACTAATTATCATCTAGTTTTAGTCAAAATTCCAAACTTACTATGCTTAATTGTGGAGAATAACAAAAGAAAAACCAGCAATACTAGTGCTGGTTTTTAATCTTTTAAGAAAATAATTAATTTGTTCCTGGTGTTGCATTAGCTGTAGGGCATTCAGACTTAAACTTACTTAAGAACTCAGGTAAGCCTTCTAGTTTACCTTCGTGACGAAACATCCAAAAGGTTTCTGTGGCACCTTGAACGCCAGTACGTAATTTTTCATACGTCTTTGCTTTACTCTCAGATACAGCTAATGTCCTACCATAGGATTCTAACATTTGATCAACAACAGCATTAATCTTGTCTAATACTTCTTTTCCTTTATCACCACGTTTATCATCATCTGATAAACCTTCATATTCTTTGCTGAAGGCATCATACCTACTTTTATGAAGTTCTGCTACGAAATAATGTGTGACAGGATCTGAACAATCTTGAGCTAAAGACTCCTTAAAGACATTTAGGGCGGCATCATCCTTTTTACTAGCTTTCCAAGTATAGAGGCCGACTGTTTGATATAAGCTTGCTAAAACCGCAGGCTTTTTCTTTTCCCATTCAGGTACATTTACTGGAGCTTTACCAGTTTTAATTACATCTATGGTTTTATTTAAAACAATAGTACCTTTTTCCGCATTAGGGGTATCAGGTTTTTTTGCAGAGCGTGAAAGAGGATCAAGGAAGGCTAAAAGATAGTTGACTTCTAAGTCAGGGACATTAGGTGTGACTTCTTCTGTAAAAATCTTGTAAGCATTATCTATATTTTCAACTTTTATTTCTGATTGGAACCTATTACCAATATTTGCTGCTAATAGTTCTTTAAAGAATTTAACATACTGGCTTTTAGGATAAAGATTTAATGATTCTTGTATTAAAGTTAATTGTTTGGCAAGATCTTTTTCTGCCCTAGCTACATTATAAGCATCATAAGCTTTTTTCTCGCTAGCAGCATCTGGTTTATCCCCTTGTTGGGCTGCTTGTCCTAGACCTGTTGGGGAGGCTAATAAATTAAATTTGGCAAAAGTGGTGTTTGGGGATAAGGCAATTGACCCCATTAAACAAGCGGTTGCTAGTAGGGTGCTTAACTTCTTCATTGAAATTTTCTCCTCCTAAGACTAAACTGGGCTTTGTAATTTATATAAATTTTGGATTAGAATAAAATCTTAGCTAGATTAACGTAACTTACCTAGGCTTTTGTAAAACTTTATTTGAGTAGACTGGCAAATTTAGTGCTATTAAATATTTTGTAAGCACTTGTTTTGATAACAAAATCTAAACTTCGGTTGCTTAGAAAAATGCTAACAATTTAGATTTTAAATTTGAAAATTTCCCATAGTTTACATCATCAGTATATTTTGTCAAGTTTGTGTATTTACTTGATAACATTTATTAAAAATTATTTTAAATTGGTTTTTATTCAAATAAGGTTTGCCGATATTCATACCTAGGAGTATTGATTATGAGTAATGAAATTGTTTTTGTTGGTATTACCCCTCATCCACCTCTATTAGTACCAGAAGTTGGTA
>JAHFUF010000386.1 GCA_023265235.1 Blastocatellia bacterium | reverse complement strand
CATCCAAGAGTGCAGCAGAAAATGGAAGTAATATGGTTAAAAAGTCAAGGAGAAACACATCAAAAAATAGCGCAACTATCAGGAATACACATAAATACAGTAACAAAATATTTGAAAGAATATGAAAAAGGAGGAATAGAAAAACTCAAAATAAGTAAATTCTAGCAACATCCCACCCAAAATCACTCTTTACACCCATTCAAAGTATACTTAAATTTTGTTGCACATAGAGACTTCTTAGAATCAAACTACATAACAATCTCAAAGAAAAATGGTAGTTATTATGTAAGCTTTAACTACGAAAACGGACTAGTACTTAAAAGCCAAGAAGAGTTAATAGAGGAATTTTCTAAGCTAGATGAGGCTAGTTTAATAGAAAAGGCTAATGGTTTAGATAGAGGTGTAGTAGTACCACTAATGTCATCTAAAGCAGAGCAATTTGACTTTACAGATCTAGAAAAACAAGCTTTAGCCAAATGCCAAGCTAGACTTAAGTTTTATCAGAAAAAACTTTCTCGTCAAAAACTTTGCTCAAAACGTAGAGAACAAACTAAGAAAAAGATAGCAAACCTCTATGAACATATGGCAAACATCCGTAAAAACTTTGCTCGTAAAACTACTCGTAATCTGGTTAATAGTGATAGTGAAATATTTGTATTAGAAGACTTAAAAGTAAAAAATATGACAGCTAGCCCTAAAGCCAAACTTGGTGAAGATGAAAAAACTTATCTACCAAATGGAAGTTCTGCTAAAGCAGGGCTAAATAAGGCTATACTTAGTAGCTGTTGGGGACTCACTGCTACATTTATAGCCTATAAAGCTATTAAATTAAATAAATTAGTTATAAAAGTACAACCCAAATTTAGCTCTCAGGAATGTGCCAAATGTGGCTACATTCACCCAGATAACAGACTCTCTCAATCTGAGTTTGTCTGCAAAGCCTGTAACAGTACTGAGAATGCTGACTTAAATGCGGCTCGTGTTATTGCTAAACGTGGTGTTAAACTCTTGTTCGGCTTCTTGGGCTTGTACAATAAAATAAAGTGAAAAGGAAAAAAGGAAAAACCTAACAGTTGCTATTGGCAAGAATCTAAGGAGCGATACTAGATAAATGTGCTATACTAACCCAAAAAGTGAAGGATAAAAGATAAATGACAAATGAAGAACTCAAAAAACTAATGGAATTTATTGTTACTCAACAGGCCGAGTTTACAGTTAAACAGTCTCAAATACTTGATATACATTTTGAGACAGCCAAAAGACAATCTGAATTTGAAAAATTAACTGAAAATAGAATACAGTTTATTATTGAACATCAAGCAGAATTTGATAATAAACTAGAAAAACTTGCTGATAATATGAAAGATCTAATAGAAGGCTTAAGATCTGTATCTAAACGAGTTGAAACGCTTGAAGATGATAAGAAAAAAGAATAGGCTAAGTAAGTCATATAGTACTCAAATTTTTCTGCTTTTGTATTTTGATAGCTTTAATTCGTAAAGGTTTAGGCTTTCATTTTCTGTATTTTTCTTGAAAATTTACGCGCTATCAAAGAGTTGAACCTCTTAACTTGAAATAGCACTGTTTTATAAGATCGCAAACCTGCAATTTTTCGAGCATTGATATATTCTGGAGGGGTTAGATAAGTTTTAATGAAATAGTCAGCTAAGTTTTTAAATGTCATATACTCAGCCTGAATAGTTTTTTGTCCACAGTCTTCTAGAGTATGAAGTATTTGTTTAATTAGCTCTTTGGCTTCAGTGCGGTTTTCTGCTTTGCGCCAAACCTCTCGTATTTTGCCTAATTCGTCAGTATAAGTAACTCGTGCATATATTTTGCCATCTTTGGTACGTACAGATCCGCTTTTATTTCTAGACATTTAGTCCTCCATCGCTATCCCCATTTTCATCCCCATTTTGGTTGCAAAAAGGGGATGAAAACGCAAAGAATTTATGAAAAAGAAGACTTATAGAGAAAAAGAGTTAAGGGGGTTAAATTATAGTAATGAAAGGATTAAGATGTTACGGGAAATGGAGCTGAGGGGAGTCGAACCCCTGGCCTCTAGAGTGCGATTCTAGCGCTCTGCCAACTGAGCTACAGCCCCAAAGGATACAAATAAATAACGGAAGATAAAACTTAAACTACTCTAACTATTCTGCCCAAACTACCTCATAAACTTCTTGAGGCTCGCTTTTGCCTTTTACTTCAATTGGAGCTAATCGCCTAGTAGGAATTTTATCTTTAATTTTTTCATAAGTAGCAGCACTTATTAAGATTTGCGTGGTAGAGTTTTTAGAATTTGATTCTAATCTAGCTGCTAGGTTTACAGGATCGCCTATTCCAGTGTATTCCATACGACGGTTTGAACCAATAAAACCTACAGTTATTACACCTGTATTAATCCCAATCCCAATATTTATTTCATGGCCAAACTGTTCATAAAATTTCTTTCTTAAATCTACCATTCGACTTTGCATATCTATGGCGGCTCTAGCTGCGTTTACTGCTGCATTTTCTTTTACTTCTTGATCGCCATAAGCAACACCAAATAGTGCCATAAGACCATCTCCCATGTATTTGTCTAACATGCCTTGATGCGAAAAAATTATGTCAGTCATATTAGTGAAGTACTCATTAAGGAGTTCTACAATTTCTTCAGGCTTTAATTTTTCTGATAAAGGGGTAAAACCACGAACATCAGCAAATAAAATTGTAGCTTCTACATTGGTACCACCTAATTTAAGGGATTCAGGAGATTCTAAGATTTTGCTAACAATACTATCTGGTAAAAACCGCCCATAAGCCTCACGAGCTAGGGCTTCTTTCATTAAACGGTTGTGGGCATTAGAGTTATCAAGTGCCATAGAGGTTTGTGAAGCGATTGCACTTAATAAGTCTAGGTCTTCAGAGCCAAACACCTTAGGGATTTCAAAACCTGTAGTCTTTTTACGATTATCTACATATAGTACCCCAATAGGTTGACCACCTACTATTAAAGGAGCGCATATGACTGATTGAACACCTTGAATAATGGCAGTAGCTCCGCCTTTATTGGCGTCTTGGGCGTCTAGTAAAAGTAGTGCTGCTTGTTCTTGCATTACTTGCTGAACAATAGCTCTAGGTGGAGTAATATGTTTATCTTGGTTGTCTTTTTGCGAACGAAACTTAACCGCTTTAACTGTCAATTCTCCAGTAATATTATCTTTAAGTTGAACTATACAACGCTCAGCAGGAGTAACACGAAAAAGCATTTCAGACATTTTTTCAAAAATATCTTCTAAAGCAAAAACAGAATTAAACATATTACCTAATTCGTAGATATAGGTAAGTACCTCAGCTTTTTTACGCAACTCTTCTAATTCTTTTTTAAGCAAATCTGCATTACTATCATCAGAAATTCTTCCTGAATCCATTTTAGGGATCAACATAGAAGCATTTACAGGAGCACGTAATAAAACTGTATGAGAAGCAGCACTTGGTGCAGGTTTAGCTACTGGAGGAGCATCTTTGTCTTTTTCACATTGTAGCTTTAGTAAATATTTTCCTATTTGTAGTGTATCGCTTTCAGTAAAAACCTGTTCGCCAGAAACACGGTCTCCATTAACAAAACACCCATTAGCACTTTGTAAATCAGCAAGAAAAAAACTATCTCCACGACGGTGAATAATAGAATGTTCTCGCGAAATTTGAACATCTATAAGGACAACATCATTGCTTTGGGGGGAGCGTCCGATTTTTGTTTCTGGTTTAACTATTTCATACTCAAACGATTCACTGCCAACCGTAGAGCTTATTTGTAATTTTGCCTTCATAAATTGCCTCTAAATTAAAGTAGCTAAAGGCCTTGATTAGTTATTTATAACATTTTAACAGTACATTTCAAAAATCACAAACTAGATTTTTACTAGTTTATCACCTTAGATTAGTAGTTTCGCCAATAGTGAGTTTATGACCTTCTTCTTTTCCTTTGTATTCGCCTTTACCATCATTATGACAAGGTAAACAAGATTCTTTTGCTGATGGTACAATTATATCTTGGATTCTTTTAGATTTAGCCGCATCTTTATGACAGAATTTACAATCTAAAGAAGGGTATTTACCTTTTTCCTTTTTAGTTGCTTTATCACGTACATCTTCTTCATGAGTTTTTCCATGAGTAAAAAAGATTCCTGGAGGTAGCTGTAAAATTATGCCACTAACCAAAGGACGCTCAGCCATAAAAGGTTTATGACAATCTAAGCATTCGCGCATAAAAGGTTTTTCGTTTTTAACCTTGAATTTTGGATCATCTTTGGCTGCTGGGTCTTTAGGTACTTCGCTATGACAACGAGCACATTCTGGGTGATAAGGAAGGAAGAAGTTTTCTTCTTTTTTGTCTTTGCCTTCTTTTACATGACACTCACTACAGCCTGAGGAGGTTGCAACAGCTTGAATTTGTTTTTCTTCGTCAGTGAGTTCTGGCAGTTTTGGACCAACATTGTAACTTGTAGATTTAATTCCAACATGTATATCGTGTGGGAATTTTAAGCCAAATTGGTCATCTCTTTGCTCAGGGAATTTAGCTAAAACAGTCTTTCTGTCTTCTTCATGACAGATTGAGCAAAACTCTTTTGCTCCAAGGGTGAACTCCACAATAGAATGACATTCTTCACAAGCTGCATGTGGCGGAAATTGAGTAGTTCTATCATCAAAAGTAAAAGGAGTACTGGCCGTGACTGGTTGTTTAAAAGCAAATTTTGGTGGTTTACGGTTAGGGATATGACAACTTAAACAATCTGGGCTATGTGATGCATGGTCAAATTTAGAATAATCAATAGGTATTAATTTTCCTGTATTTGGGTCTTTTTGCTGACGTACTGGTAGAGGATTTAGTTTAGGGCCTTTTTGTGGGCCAGTGTTTGGGTTAGTAGTGGGTGCTTTTTGTGAACCACTTTTTTTTGTTTGCGCATCAATAATAAAAAAATTTAAATTAAGTGCTATAGCACTTAAGAGCACCAAAAGAAACACAACTCGTTTTAACCTTAGCATCTGGTGAACTCCATTTTTTGAGATATGTAAACCACTACACAGTACCTTGAATTTGATTATATGAGGAGATAATCAAAGAGACTAGTTCAAGGATAGTTTTTCGTGATAGCAGATGAATATTAATAGAAACTAGTTCTAAAAATCAAGGCATCTGATATTAGCTCAATAAAATAACTTTAATTTTTTTATTAGTAAAGAATGTTTATTTATAAAGTGGTATTTGTAGTAGGGGCGAACCTATGTGTTCGCCCTCTTTGTCTAATGTTTAAGAAGGGCGAACAGTTCGCCCCTACATTTTGTTATTACCGATAATGTCTAATAAACAGCTTTTCAGCTTTATTCAGCTTTATTGAAACACTTTTTATATAAACTTGATTTTTCTAGCCAGCTTGTTAATTGCTAAGACTAAGAAAACAGTTGTATTTAGCAAATAAACTTTGTAGTCAGCAATTCCCGGTCAGTTAAAAAAGGCTAATGAAAAGAGGGTTTGAGGCAAAAGAAGAGAAATAGTTTTTGCGAAGCGGTAAATACGTAAGGAAAATATTAAAAGAAAAGAGGGTTGA
>JAHFUF010000385.1 GCA_023265235.1 Blastocatellia bacterium | reverse complement strand
AACAACTCTACTGGCCAGCGTTTGGCACGACTATTAGTTGCACCAGGGTTAATGGCTACTAGTTTTTTACTTGTATCAATACCAAATTCTTTAAGTTTTTCTTTAATAGCTTTTTTTCTTTCATCCCTAACAGGTAAATGATACTTTACGTTTTCAAAATCAACTTGGCTTTTGCCAAACAAACGATCTTCTAGTTGAGAAACTATATGTAAATAGTAGTAGATTTGATGTAAGGAAAGAATTTCTTTTGATAAGTTAAGCGAATGTGTTAGCAAAAACCCTCGCCACTCAGTAGGAAAGCCAACTCGTATTTTTGATTTTGCTCCAAAAGCAATTACTGCGGCTTCAAAAGCATTTTGAAATAAAACCGTGAGATCAAATTTCTTTTCTTGAAGTTTTTTTATCCTACCCCACAAGCTACCGCGTTCATACTTAATTATTTCGTCAAGACATTCTAGGTCTTCAAAAATCCCGCTAACCCAAGGTTTGACCAGCAAAGAGATTTTTGCTTGAGGAAATATTCTTTTTAATTCTCGTAGCGCAGGTATGGTAATGACTGAATCGCCTACCCAATTTGTGCCACGAACTAATATATTTTTTACTGACTCTTTTTCAAACACTTTTTTAATACCTTTTTTTATCTACAAAACAAATGATTATTTTTACTTTATAAAAGGGTTTTTAACCCCGTTTTTAAGTCTAACTTGGGTTGCCAGTCTAGTTCTTTAGCTAGTTTACTAATATCAGTAATATAGTGAATTTGTTCTTTTACAGGCTCATCTGAAAGCTCGACATTTGCTGACGAATTAGCCAACTGTCCTAGTATTTGAGTCAATTGATAAAGTGTAGTGCTATTAGCAAGTCCACCACCAATATTATAACAAGCTTGTTTTATCTCACTATTAATAAAAAAGTCAAAAGCTTTTGCTAAATCCTCTACATGCAAAAGATCCCGGATTTGCTCGCCACGCATTTTTAGTTGTAACGTTTGTCTTGCTTTTACTGCTTTTGCAAAAAAGGAAACAAACCCACCAGAGTTGCCTTCTGTAAAAGGAGCATAGACTGTAGAAAGACGAAAAACCCCACAGCGTGCTTTTACCTTATTTGTGTAATATTCAACATATTTTTCTGCAATTAATTTAGACCATTCATAAGCATTTTGCCCAGAATAATCAGTGCTACAAGTTTCTGGCACTTCTTTATAACTATCAATATGGCTGCCGTAAACATCCTTAGTTGAGCAATAAATAAAAACTTGTCTTTCAGATAAGTTTTCCAATAGCTTTATTGTCCCACCTACATTTACATCAAAGTTGCGGCTAGCGGCTTCAGGACGCTTATCAACACAAGCCGCCATATGAATAATCACATCATATTTTTTTATCAGACTTAAGTCTTGGCGATTACTAAGATCAAAGCCACTACGACGAGACAAGTCATCTGCTTGAAAATAATTACGAACATGTGTTCCTAGATAGCCGCTACCACCTGTTACTAAGATTTTTTTGTTTTGCACCAATGCCTCCAAAGGTTTTTTATTAGCACTAGGATATATCTTTAAAAGCAACTTACCCCAATGTTGGGCAATAATAAATCACCAACATTGGGGTAAGCTAACAAAGCGCGCTAAGAAACAGCTAAGCAGGAGTTTGAAAATTTAAGGCTATATATAAGTTAATTTGGTTTTTGCAGAAAAAACTGAAGCCTTATGATAGTTATTGTGATGTCGCTACGCGTCACATATAAGGATTAAATTATTAAACCTTACATAGCTTTCAAAAACTGTTTAATAATTAATAATATTTTTAATAAAAATAATCTCAAATTGTTCAATTATTACATAATACAAGTTTTAGGTTTTATTTCGTTATTTAATCCTAGTCATCAAACTTAAGTTAATAAGGATTTATTTTATGTATAACTGGTTGTTTAGAATAATAATTGTAATATGCGTTTGTTTTTGTTTATTTACTGGGTTTTCTTCTACCTGGTTAACAGCAGCTAAAAGCTATTCGCAAAATAATTCCTCAAATGACTTTATAAAGATAAAACAACGTAATCCGGTAGTAAATGAAGGCAATCAAATAGTTTTAAGTGTAATAAACCCTTCTGGACAACAAGTAAGTGATATAACGTGGTCGTCAGGTAGTCCAGATATTGCTATAGTAGATAAAACTAGTGGACAAGTACAGGGGGTTAAACAGGGGTTTGCTACAATAACTGCTCATAAAGGTAGTGAGTCAACTTCAGTTTTTGTTGTAGTTGCACGAGTTGGCAAAGGTAAAAGAGGACAAGTGTCTGGTGATACAAAGACAGATACAAGTGGCCGTCTTTATATTAGTGATCCTAAAAAGAATATAATTTTACGAGCAAGCACTGTTTTATCATCATCATTAGAAGTTTATTCTGGTAGACCTCAGCTAGCAGGTAAACAAGATGGTAATAGAGAAAATGCTCTATTTGCTGGCCCAACCGCAATTGCTTTAGATAATAATGTAAAAGGGGGGATATACATTAGTGATACATTAAACCATAGTATTAGAAAAATAGGGTTTAATGATCAAGTAGAAACTCTTTTAGGTGTTGGCTCACCAACTATAAATACTTTTGGTAGTGATGGTGCTATGGCATTAAGTCAAGTAGGGCTTAATAGTCCAAGAGGATTAGCCGTTGATAATGGAGGCAACCTCTATGTTTCTGATACAGATAGCCATGCAATATATTATGTTGATTTTACTCGACAACAAGTTTTGCTCTTAGCTGGTAGTCCTGGTGAAAGTGGACAAAAAGATGGTCAAGGACAAGAGGCTAGGTTCAAACGTCCATCAGGTATGGCACTTAGCCCTGATGGTAGGGTGTTGACTGTAGCGGATGAAGATAACAATCGAGTAAGAATAATTGAGATTATCAAAAATGCTAATGGAAGAATAATGGCTGAAGTCTCAACTTTATCGGCTGCCTCTAATATTAGTCAATTAACATTCTCGTCTACAAACTCGTTTTCAAAAGAAGAGCCACTAGAACCAATAAATTTTAATAAACCTCAGTTTGTTAGTTTTGATGCTGTTGGTAATATCTATGTTATTGATAATAGAGGTGTAAGGCTTGTTACACAACCTCTAAGCTTAAAGCCTGAAGTAGTAGACTTAGCACAACCAGATATAAGCTTTAATCAACCTATAAGTGTTGTAATAGAAGGAAATCAGGCTTTTGTATTTGATAATGGTGCTCCAGAATCAGAATCTATAAAATTAGTTTCTGTTGGTGCTCCAGAAATAACTGCATTAAGCCCTAGTACGCTTCCCTTATCTGGTAATGTAGAAGTAGTAATTAGCGGTACAAATTTTGCCCCTGAAACCATTGTAACCTTTGGCGGTAAAGTTATAAAAGGTACCAAGGTTGTAAGTGCAACAGAAATTAGGTTTATTGCTCCTATAGAAACTATTCCAGGAACAAAAAACCTTACATTATTAACTCGTGGTGGTATTGTTCAAAAGGAATTAAGTGTAGTGGCAAAACCTGCTGAAGAGCTTTCCATTGGTGAAATAACTACGATTGCTGGAGGTGCTATTTCTCTTGGTGATGGAGGATTAGCAACAAAGTCTAGTCTTATATTTCCAAAACGAATAGTTTTAGACAGCACAAATAACTTATTTATAGCAGATACTACGAATGAACGAGTAAGGCGTGTTGATGGACGTACAGGAATAATTGCTACCATAGCAGGCGGTGGTATTTTAACTAAAGATGGAGAACTAGCGATAGCTTCAAGGATTATGCCTGATGCAATTGCACTAGATAATAGTGGCAATATATTTATTACTGATCGTTTAACTCAAAGTGTCCGACGCATAGATTCACTTACTAATACTATTACTACTGTAGCTAAAATAGATAGTCCTAAAAATAATACATCTACCGATCCTTTAGAATTACCAGCATTAACACTAGATAGAAATGGAAATATTTATGTTGGTGTTGCTAATCAGTTGTTAAAGATAGATGGTAAAACAAATGCAGTCAGTGGTTTTGCAGGTAATGGTCAAAGTGGTTTTTCTGGTGATGGTGGATTAGCAATTAATGCTGCTATTGGGACGATTAAAAAGGTAACTATAGATAGTTTAGGTAATTTCTATATTCTTGATGAAGTATTAGATCTTCAAAAAGGTTTTATAAATAGAGTTAGGCAGGTTGATCCTAAAGGGGTTATTAGTACAGTAGCAGGAAATAGTAAGCGTCGTAACCAACCAATTACATTAGAAGGTAAATTAGCTAAAAAAACTCGTCTTATTATCGACTCTATAGCTGTAGATAAAAATGATGACTTAGTTCTTTCTATTTCTGATCTTGAACGACTGATAGTAAAAGTTAATCGCCAAACTAATCGTATTGCTATTATTAATGTAAATTTCACAGTATCTAACGAATTTTCCCTAGGATTATTTAACCTTCTTCTTGATATAGCTACTGATGGTACAGATAATATCTTTTTTCTCTATAATAATACAGTATTTTTACGATCTGCTAATAGTAGTGATAGCACAGTTAAGGTTTTTGCTGGTAGCAAACTATTTAACTCAAATACTAATAATATTCCTGCTACAAATGCTGGCTTAGGTATTGCAGATAAAATAGTTGGAGATATTTCTGGTAATATTTTTATTAATGACTTTATTAATAGCTTAATACTTCAAATAGGTGAAAATAAACTAATTAACACAGTGGCCGGTAATGGGGCTACAAATGGTTCTTTTCCTAAAAGAGGTAATGGTAAACCTGCTACAGACCCTGAAGTTTCTTTACTATCTACTTCTTTTGCAGTAGATCAAACAGGAAATATTTATATTGTTGATTTTGGAAAAATTGTGCGTATTGTTAATGGTCAAACAGGAATTATTGACACTTTTGCTGGGGATTTCAATAAAATAGGAATAGGTGTAACTGGTGATGGTAAGCTAGCTACACAAGCTGGTTTAGGAAGTGTTTTTGATATTGCAATTGATAACACAGGGAATTTACTTATTGCTGGTAATAACCTTATTCGTAGAGTTAATGCTAAGACTAAAATAATAAACACTATTGCTGGTAATGGAAGCCCTTCAGGGGGTGATGGTGGACTAGCCATTAATGCTGGACTAAACCCTGATAAAATAGTATGTGATCCACAAGGAAATATCTATATTAGTGAGCCTACACCTACGCCTGTTATTCGTCGTATTGACGCTAAAACAGGAATTATTACTAGAGTAGCGGGTAATGGTAGCCTTACTTTTAGTGGTGAAGGGAAACCTGCTACTGAAGCAGGGCTAGGAAGTATTACTAGTCTAGTAGTTAATTCTAGCGGAGATATTTTTATTGGTGCAACTAGTTCTAACTTCACTAGTTTAACTAAACCTCGTGTATGGCGTGTAGATGGTAAGACAGGAATTATTACCATTTTAATAGATAGCCAAAATGGTGAATTTAGCGGTGATGAAGGTTCTGTAACAAATGCTAGTCTTAGTGGGAATACTTACTTAGCTTTAGATAAAAATGAAAACCTACTGGTTTTGTCTACCAACTATAAAGCTTGTGCCATTCGATTAGTAAAACTTCA
>JAHFUF010000384.1 GCA_023265235.1 Blastocatellia bacterium | reverse complement strand
CAGAACCTAGTTATTAAAAATATTTATAAAATATGCGTTTTATAAAACAAATAGCCTAAGCTTAAAGCTTAGGCTATTGTTTTTATAAAAGTAAAAATAAGTAGGATAACTAGCATGGGCAGGTTGTAAAACTAATGCTGGGTTTTCCTCACGGCAAAGCAAACTTTTGACCAACGACTGCCCAATTGCTGTTATAAGTACGTGACTAGATTAATTTTTGGATTCATTTTAAAAAGTTTTTTAATTTCTTGGTGTAAGTTTTTATAGAAGCGTTAATTCTGATCTTAGAAACAGTTTGGATAAATATATTCCCCTACAATGACTACTATAAATTTTGATCTTCCTAACTAACTATATTAAAAGAAGATAACCACTAATAAATAGCTCTTTGAGCATATGCTTTTGTTTAATTAGCATAAATTCTGCGTATTTGCCGCAAAAAATTGAATATATAGACAACAAAATTTTGATTTAACCGATAAGCTAAGTAGAAAACACTATCGCCATTTAGTCATTATTAATTATTAATTAAACAACATTTTTACTAGATATCGCTCTAGTTTTTTGATAGTTTTTGAACATATAAATATACCAATAATAATATATTTATATATTATTATTATCAAAGATGTTTCTACCAAGCTGTTTCTGATCAATTACTTACATTAAAAAAAGTAATTCGCTTTATAATTTTTCTCTAAATTTCTGACAATATACTTAATTAAATATAAAAAATATAGGAGATAATTTTATGGCAATCAATAATATTAACAACAATACTTCTGTTATCGGTAATAGCCCTATTGGATCTCAAGAAAATAAGCCCGAAACCAATCTAGCCTCTACCCTAGCCACACCAGCTAATACAGAAGCAATAAGCCGAGGAGAAATCAGTTCCCTTGATTCTTCACTTATAAGATTCCAATTACAATCATTAACATCTCCAACATTATCAAACAGTACTTCAAGTATTTCTAATTCAACTACACCAAGTATTTCTAATTCAACTACACCAAATATTGCAACCAATTCAGCCATTCCAACTACTTCAACCAATTCAACTACTCCTACTACTTCAACTGCATCAACACCGGCACTTAATCCTCTTGGGACATTTCAACAACCAGTAAATAATTTTTTAGCAAACATTTTTAGAGTTCCTAATAATACTATTAATAATGGCCAAACAAACATTGCAGTAAATTCTGCTAATCAACTTCAGACTGTAGAGCTTTCTTTGAATGGGGGTGGCACAGTACGGTTATTTAACAATCTTCCACCATCAAATGTTTTCCCTCCACAAACCACTGCTCAAATACCAAGAGTTTATTTAGATGGGCCAGGAGTTCTTTCTGTCGCTAGATCAATGCAGCCTTTATCACAAGATCAGCGCAATCAAGTTGCCAATTTATACTCTGTTGATCAAGCATCTCGTCGCAACTACGGTGTAAATGTCCAAAATATAGCCAGTGCTCTTACTCAAATTAAGAATAATAGTTGCTTAGATCCACAAACAACTCAATTAGTAAATAATGCAATATCTTCTTTAGGCAATTCCTATAATCAAATTGCCAATTTCAATGGTCGGTCTCCTGATCCTGATACAGTTTATAAGCAAGTGGCTACCACTCTTCAAACTTTAGTAGGCTGCGCAGATGTTGATCAAAATAGCTTAAATAACGCTCTTAATATCGTTGGTATTGGCTATTCCAATTACCTATTTAACCGTCTCCCTATTAATGGAACTAACAACCCTGCTACTACTACAGCAGCAGCACTACCGACATTTAATGCTAATAAAGCATTGTCACAAGCACAAGGAAACCCAGCCGCGACTTTTGGCAATAATGTTTTATCTTACTTGAACACAATTGGTATAACAGGTGTTGATCCTGGCCAAATTCAATATCAAGTAAACTCTGCAGATAAACTACAAGTCGCTGCAGTAAGAATCCCTGGTAGCAATCAAGTTGTAACAGTATTTTTCAACGGTAATTTCCCTGTGACCAACACAACACCTCCGCAACTTGAATTTGGTGGTGCTAGAGGAGCACGCGATTTTACTAGAGTTGAAAATGGCAATCCTGCAACTCAACAACAATTAGTAAACTTCTACACAACCAATGCTCAACCAAGAGCTAATTATGCAGCTAACTTAAACAATCTAGTAACTGGGTTGCAAACGCTTTTAGGTACAGGTAATCCCACAATAGAGCGAATTGTTTCAACAAGTATTGGTCTATTACAAAACGCTGTGACAGGTCTAAATGCCACACCACCTAGAATTCCTAATGTTCTCGGGTTATACAAACAAATAGGTCAAACATTGGATTTTGTAGGGCAAGTGAACCAAAATGTATTTAACAGTGCTCAAAGACAAGCACTTAATACGCTTAATACTTCAACCTTCCCTATCGGTATTATTAACTACTATGCTAGACCAGTAACTCAAACACAAGCTTCGTAATTTTAGATTAAGATAAGCTGTTAAAGCTTAGAAATAAAAAACAACTAAGTGCCGAGGTTTAATACCAACCGGCACTTAGTTGTTTTTGCTAGTAAAAAGCCTCTGTTTAATTTTAATTTCCGGTTTCAATAACACGATTTATTTTTTTGTAACACGGTCTTTGGGGAAAATAATTTTCTATCAGGAATGACTAGGAACTAGAAAGTGGTTTTATAAATGTTTATTGTCATGGTGATGGTTTTTACCAGTAATTTCCTTAGCTGGGAAAGTAGTAAATAACTTACCATGCTTTACACCTTTAAGGCTTAATAGCGAATCAGCTAAAAGACGTATTCTACTAGCTTTACCACGTAACATTAACATTTCCATACAATCATCATGACTAATATGTGCGTGCATTACAGAAACAATCAGGTCATGATAGTCATGTTGCAGATTTGTCAAACGCTCAGTTAAATCTCTAGTATGATGGTCATAAACTAAGGTTAAACTTCCTAATACTTCTGTGTCGTCATTTTTCCCTAGTTGTGTTTGTACTAAAGTGTCTCTTATGAGGTCTCTGAGCGCTTCAGAGCGGTTTTTATAACCACGATCGTTAATTAAATCATCAAAACGCGTTAGCAAATTTTCCTCTATGCTAACACCAAATCGAATTAGGTTAGACATTTATGTCTCCCAAGTTAAAAATATTTTTCTAGTTTAACTCTTTAGGTTGTGGTAAGCGAAGTTAGTTGCACCAAACAAAAAACCTAGCAAATAGTTGCTAGGTTTTTCTTTAAGTTTTTCTTAAAGTGTTTCAGAAAATCCAGTCAAACGCGGAGCTTGACAAAGGCGCGTGGCTACCCCTTCGCTCTTACGAGCGAGCAGGTAGCCACCCTGCCTTTGTCTCCAGCAGAAGGGGCTTGAACCCCTCCTGCTGCCAAGGGAGAGCCGTTTGGCTCTCCCTTTGGAAACCCACTCTCTGGGGCTACTCGCCCCAGACCCCTCTAAGGCCGCATTCATCCCCTCCTTAGCTCGCATTCGCTCGCTTGAAGGAGGGGTTTTCTGCGCCAATCTGATAAACTATAAAATTCTTTCCTCAAAGGCACCCATACGACGGAATTTGTCATAGCGTTTTTCTAAAAGCTCATCTTGAGACAAAGAACGAACCGTTGATAGGGCTTGAGCCAAGTATTCACCTAAAATCTGAGCCATTGCTTTATGATCTTTGTCTGCTCCTGCCTTTGGTTCAGGGATAATTTCATCAACCAGCCCTAAGGCTTTAAGATCTTGAGCAGTTACACGCATGCTTTGAGCGGCTTTGTCTGCTTTTGCAGCATCTTTCCACAAAATTGCAGCACAACCTTCAGGAGAGATAACAGAATAAACAGCATTTTCTAAAATATAAACTACATCTCCAACCCCTATGGCTAAAGCTCCACCAGATCCGCCTTCACCTGTAACAGTAACAATTATTGGTACACGTATCCGCGCCATTTCAATTAAGTTACGAGCAATTGCTTCTGCTTGTCCGCGCTCTTCTGCTTCAATACCTGGGTAAGCACCAGGAGTATCAATAAAACAGAAAATCGGACGATTAAACTTTTCTGCAAATTTCATAACCCTTAGTGCTTTACGATAGCCTTCTGGCTTAGGCATACCAAAATTACGTGCTTTTCTATCTTCAGTTTTACGGCTTTTCAGGTTGGCTTTTTGGTGTCCAATAATTATTACTGGCTCACCTAAAAACCTTGCCATACCACAAACCATAGCAGGGTCATCACTATAACGACGATCACCATGTATTTCTTGGAAATTATCAAAAAGTAAATGGGCAAAATCTAAAGTATAAGGACGATCAAAATGTCGTGCATTGCGAACACGTTCCATAGGGCTAAGTCTGGCATGTATTTGTTGTTGTAACTCTTCTACTTTACTACGTAAAGCGCGTACTTCTGCTTCTAGCTCTGCTGACAAACTCTGTTCGGGGCGACCTTTTAAGAGTTCATTTATCTGCTGTTCTAGTTTTTCTAATTCTTTTTCTAGTCTAGCAGTTTCTGTGTCATTTATTGTCTCAACAGGCATATATGGTTTTGCTCCTGCTAGTGGTTCAGAGAACGATTCTTTAGGAGTTAAATCAAAAAGTGACATTTTTATTCGCCAAGCTTTTCACCTACTTGTACCGAGACTCCATTAAGAAAATCCCGTGCGTTTAGGTGCTTACGTCCTTCTAATTGTAATTCTAAGATTTTTAACCAAGAGGATTTATTACAGGCTACCACTATACCATCTTTATCAAAGCGAACAATCATTCCTGGCTGGTAGCCTCCAGATGTTTCTTGTTCTACTACCTGCTCTACTACCTGTGCTTGCCAAATAATTAGGCGTGTACCTTTAAGCTTTGTATAAGCACCTGGCCAAGGTTGGAAGCCTCGAACTCGCCAAACAATCTCTTCTGCTGTCATTTGCTGCCAATTAATTTCTCCATCTTCTCGTTTTAAGATTGGTGCAAAAGTAGCTTTTGTGTGATCTTGGACTTTAGGGGTAATTTCTATTAATTTGGCTAATGTTTCAGAAAGTAACTCTGCTCCTAAGTAACTAAGACGATTTCCTAGGTCTAAAGCTGTTTCTGTAGGTTTAATTTCTACTACTGATTGTAACAAAATATCTCCTGCATCAAGTTCTGGGACTAATTGCATGGTCGTTACACCAGTTTGTTTTTCTCCATTAACTATTGCCCAATTAATCGGAGCAGCACCACGATAAGCAGGAAGTAGCGAGAAATGAACATTAATAAACCCATGTTTAGGAATTTTTAGTATCCATTCAGGAATAATGCGACCATAAGCAACTATCACTGCTATATCTGGGGCAAGGCTCTCAAAAAGTTCTCGAAACTCAGGAGTACGAACTTTGGTAGGCTGATAAACAGGTAAATTATGTCTTAAAGCAGCAACCTTAACTGGTGGGGGCTGAAGTTTGTTTCCTCTTCCTGCTGGTCGGTCAGGCTGAGTAAAAACGGCTACAACCTGATGACCATCAGCGAGAATACGTTCAAAAGAAGGTATAGCCCACTCAGGCGTACCTAAAAACACGATTTTCATAGATCTAATTATTTCCAATCTCCTAACTTGATACGTTTTTTAATTTTGCGCATTATT
>JAHFUF010000383.1 GCA_023265235.1 Blastocatellia bacterium | reverse complement strand
GGCTTGTTCCTCCTGCTCCAGTTCTCTTGGTCAAAATTATCCAGGGAGATAATAGCAAAATTACTAAAGAAAATAACAAGGCTAGTTTAAGAAACTCCCGTCTGATAATCCAAGAGATAAAAATTGCTGGTAATAGTAAGACACCAACAGATCTAGTAAGTAAGCATCCCACTATTAGAAGTGCAGAGAAAAACAAATACCGTGATATTTTAGGTGCTTTTTCATAATAATTTAGACAGATCAAAGCTAGTATTGAAAGCAAAATATAGAGCATCTCTGACGCTACTCTAGAACTATGACCAACCATAGCAATAGAAGTAGCCGAGATAATAATTGCATAAGTAATAGCTGGTTCTTTATAACCTTCTTGTTTTGCTAAATGAACAAAAGCGTATAATCCGATTGTCCCACAAGCAATCAATATGAGCTTAAAAATGATTAATGTTGTTTTTAGATCAAAGTTAAGCCAACTAGGGAATGCTAATAATATTGATAAGCCTGGAGGAAATAACTTATGTAATTGAGGGGTAGGTAAATTAATATCATAGTAACCATAACCAGTAGCTAAAGCCTTAGCTAACATTATGTAATAGGCATCATCAAACCAATTAAAGCGATCATTAAGAACTAAACAACTAGCCAAAACAAAAAAAGCTAATGCCATTATTTTTAATAATGTAGGGTTTTTATACCAAGGAGTGTTTAGCAAAAAGTTTTGTCCTAGTTAATTTTTAGGGTTATCTTTTTTTATTTCTAAGGCAAAGCGAATTGGTATACCAAGGTTTGAGCCTTGAACTGGTACACCTCGATCAGTAGTTATAATTGATGAATTAATTCCTATTACCTCACCATCACTATTAAAAATAGGGCTTCCTGAACCACCTTCTGTAGTTGCAGCATCATGAATTATTCGTCCTGCATTTAAGCCATTAATATGCCCTTGGCTAATTAATGGGTGTATTAGTCCGCGATCGGCTACCTCCTTAATTCTGTCTTCTGGAGAGAAAGCACGGCGATTAATTTCATTTTTAACTTTGTCGTCTAATCGTTCAATTAAACCATCTACCCCAGTAGGATAGCCAATTAAAACCATGGCTTGACCTATTGCTGCTGCTTCATTAACAGCATTAAGCGGTAATTTTGGAATGGCTGCATCGCCTTGTTCAAAAGTCGATATGGCTACATCATTTTCTTGAGAAAAAACTTTTACTTTTAGCTCAAACCTTGTCTTTATAGCAGGAAAAAAGGCATAAAGCTCTATTAATTGTGGTTTACCACCTTGAGCAATAATTATTCTATCAGTCTCATTACGCCACCAAGGATGAACTACATGACGATTGGTAAGTATTTGCCCTTCATCAATTAAAAAACCTGTACCAGAAAAAGTTTCATAATACAACGCTCCAGTACCATCAAAACTGACGTTTTGTTGTCCATTATCATCAAGTAGAGGCCGATTATTAAAAGCGTTATCTAAATAACGTAATTGTGCTCCACTTTGTGGGTTAATATAAGTATAAAGACCTTGGATTAAACAAACTCCATTTTGATAAGTTTCATTAATATTTTGCGCTAAGTTATTCCTTTTACGGTCTTTTTCCCAGGAATCGATTATTTTGTGGTTTTTTTCTTCTTTTTCTTCTAAGTTTTTAATTGTGGCAAGGTTACGTTCTTTTTCTTTTACTAGTTCGCTTATATCGCCCGATTGATCATTTAGGGTTTTAAGCACATAGGATAAAGAAAAAATCCCTCCACCTACAATTAATACTGTTAAGGCTAAACAAAAAGCCTTAAAACTACTAGGGATTTCAGCCCATAAACCTGCTACTAAACCTTTTAGGAAACGTGTTGCAGTGAGTGGGTGAATATGACCAACTACATCTACTTCTGGAAATAAATGTTCTTCTAATTTATTTGTTGGGAGTTTTGATAGAGGAAGTAAAGATTTGTCTTCAACAACATGCATAGAATAACGCGACTCTTTAGACTTATGGCGAAAGCCCAATAAATCACCATCTTGTAATTCTACTTTACTATCGCCAGGGATTTTACTTATAGAATTATCATTAATAGAAATAGAGCATTTTTCACTGTCATGTCGTGTTAATTGAAAGCCATTAGATTGGCACAGGATTTCAGCCGCGATGAAGTTTTCTACTTCTTCATTACTTTCCCCATTTGGGATAAGTAAATCACAGTCTTTATCTGTGCCAATAAGCACAGTATCTTTATCGAAAATATAAGTTTTACCCTTTTCTTTGCCAGAAAGGGAAACTAGCATTAAACTTGCCATGGATTAAAAGTTATTAGTTATTAACAGATTTAAGTCAGAGCTTTTAATCTGTTGTGTCGTCTTATTTTAAAACTAGCTCAATATTTTTTGAGTCTCTATTGTAGGTTTTCCTAAGATAAAACAAAAGACAAATAAAGATTCTTAACTAGTTGTTTATTACTTACCTACAACAAATTACCTATAAGGTTTGTTTTCTAAACGTTTGTTAGCAAAATATAAGCTTAACCAGATTTGAAAAACTTTTGATGCTAATTATACTACACCTTTTGTTTGTGTTGAGACAAGACAAAGATCAGAGCTAATAGCCACAGATAAATATAACGTAAATTATAGCCAAAATACAATGGCTACTTGACATGCTTAAACCCTTAGCGCAGGGATGGATTGTTAAATTTTTCTTGATTATGCATAATGACATCGCTTTTAGTGTAAAATTTTTCCGACTTTTCTACAAACCTTACATAAAACATTAAGAGTACTAAATCAACAAAAAGTAAACATTACATTAGTAATAGTTATCTAAGGAGATTAAGGGTAGCGAGCTAGATTATGAAGCGATCCAAATAGGTGTCTTTTCATAATTCTTCCTACCTCTGGTTATATGAGGGCTAACTTATTAATCAAACCAGGGCAAATTGAGTTAAGAGAAATAGAAACCCCTTCGCCAGCAGAAGGGGAAGTAGTAGTAAAAATACGCGCAGCACTTACTTGTGGAACTGACTTAAAAACCTTTCTAAGAGGACATCCAAAATTTCCTCTTCCTGCACTTTTTGGACATGAATTTTCTGGTGAAATTGCTCAAGTTGGCCACAATGTAAAAGTATTTCGTGAAGGTGATGCAGTAATGTCTGCCCCTTCTGGCCCTTGCGGACATTGCTATTATTGTGTTCGTGGACAAGAAAATATTTGTACTTCTGTAATGGAAAACTACACATTAGGTGCTTACGCAGAATATATTAGAGTTCCTGCTCATGTAGTAGCACAAAATATGTTTGAAAAACCTACCAAGCTTTCTTTTCAAGAAGCGGCTGTGCTAGAACCACTTTCTTGTGTGATGCATGGTTTAAGTATGTTAAAGCTACGTGAAGATGATACAGTAGTTATCATTGGTTCAGGGGCAATAGGACTCTTGCACCTGCTTGCTTTACAAGCCTTAGGATTAAAAAGAGTAATTGTTTTAGGCCGTAGGCCATATCGTTTAGAAATTGCTCGTAAGCTTAATGCTTATCGAGTGATTGACTTTAATGCTGGTCAACCTCATGCTCGTGAAATGATTTTAGAAGCTACTCAAGGTCGTGGGGCAGATGTGGTTATTGAATGTACAGGGATTCCTTCGGTTTGGGAATCTGCAATAAATATTGCTCGACGCGGTGGCGAAGTAGTTTTATTTGGAGGTTGTAAACCAGGTACAACTGTTACTTTTGATACTCAACGCCTACATTATGATCAAATTACCTTACGTAGTCCTTTTCACCTAACCCGTAATTCTGTTCGACAAGCCTATGAACTACTAGCCCAAGGTAAACTCTTAGCTAAGAGTCTAATTACTGATACTTATCCATTAGATCAACTAGATGAAGTTTTTTCGCTGTTACAGAAAGGTGATTGTATTAAATATGCAGTCATTCCCTAAAAAAATATGCTAATGAAAGTCGCTCGTCTTTATGACTTCAATGATATTCGTATTGAAGAAATGCCCATCCCTGAAGTTGGCCCCCGCGAAGCACTAGTAAAAGTAAAAGCCTGTGGTATTTGCTCAGGAGATGTTACGCCTTGGTATATTCGTAAAAAAGCCCCTATTGTACTAGGTCATGAACCTGCTGGAGAAATTGCTGCAATTGGGGCAGAAGTAACAGACTTTAAGGTAGGCGATCGTGTGTTTGTTCATCACCACGCACCCTGTTTTACTTGTAAACAGTGTCGCAAAGGTTGTTATTCAACCTGTGTTACTTGGAAGAAAACAGGTTTAACTCCTGGAGGCATTGCAGAATATTTTTTAGTTTCAGAGTTAAACTTACGTGTAGATACCTTAAAACTACCTGACCATGTTTCTTTTGAAGATGGAGCATTAATTGAGCCAACAGCTTGTTCAGTACGCTCTTTTAAGCGTGCTCAAATCAAAGGTGGCGAAAGAGTCTTGCAAATAGGCTTAGGGATTATGGGACAACTTAATGTTATTTTGGCTAGACATTATGGTGCTCAACAAATAATCGGTGCAGATCTGGTAGAATCCCGTTGTCAAATGGCTTTAGCTTTAGGGGCTGATTCAGTAATTAATGCTAGTAAAGAAGACCTGCGCGAAGCCGTTAGTCGGCTTACTGATGGTGAAATGGCAGATATTGTTATAGTTGGCCCCCCTAATCCTAGTGTGATGAAGCTAGGAATTGAATGTGCTGGAAAAGGTAGTACAGTAGTATTTTTTATGGGTTCTGCTCCAGGAGAAAAAATGGAAATAGAGCCTTATCACTTGTATTTTAATGAAATTACCTTAGTTTCTAGTTATTCTTGTGGTCCTTATGATACTCGTGATGCTTTAGAGTTAATTTCTCGCCGAATTATCACAGCAGACAAACTAGTTACAGATCGCTTTAGTATTGAAGAAACCCAAAAAGCTTTTAATTTAATGGCTCAAATTGGAGACACATTAAAATCTGTTGTTGTATTTTAAGCTAGTAAAATTATGTAGTTAAGCTATTTTTTGGTAGACCTAATGATACAAGTTCCAGGGCTTGCAACAGAAGAGGTTATTTGCCAAAATTTTAAGTATTTTGGCTTGATACTATTATTATTAGTTGCATTGGTTTTACCCTTTGGTCATCGGCAATTACGTAGTTTAGAAAAAATATTTAACAAAATTGCTCGTAAAAAACAGCTTAGTATTTTACTAGTAGGGTTACTTGCCTTTATTGGTGCCGCCGCAGTTTCTTTTATATTTTATTGGCCAACCGCATATGTGGCAGATGAATTTAGCTATTTACTAGCCGCAGATACTTTTTCTCATGGTCGTCTAACTAACCCACCACACCCAATATGGGTATATTTCGAGACATTTTACGTTTTACAACAACCCACCTATATGTCTAAATACCCTCCTGGACAAGGTTTAATATTAGCATTAGGTCAAATTCTAACGGGATATCCTATAGTAGGAGTATGGCTAAGTATGGCCTTAGCTTGTGCTGCTACTTGTTGGATGCTACAAGCTTGGCTTCCTCCTCGATGGGCTTTACTTGGCGGATTACTAATGATATTGCAATTAGGGCTTTTTAGTTATTGGAGCCAAAGCTATTGGGGTGGAGCAGTTGCTGCAATAGGCGGCGCA